>CAYYIA010000043.1:0-10214 GCA_964471875.1 uncultured Acidimicrobiia bacterium | reverse complement strand
TTGTTTCCGGTGGCGACGACCATGTTGCCGAACTTGTTGGACAGCGCCATGAGGATGGCTCCGCGGATCCTCGCCTGCAGGTTCTCCTCGGTGACGTCGGGTGCCGACTCGGCGAATACCGGCGTGAGGGTGTCGAGGAACCCAGCGAACGGCGGTTCGATGGGGATCTCATCGAAACGGATGCCGAGGTTGGCGGCGAGCGAGCGCGAGTCGTTCACCGAACCCGGGCTCGAATACCGCGAGGGCATGGTCACCCCCCACACCCCCTCCGGTCCAAGGGCATCGACGGCGATGGTGGCGGTGAGAGCCGAGTCGATACCTCCCGACAGTCCGATCACCACGCCCTTGAAACCGTTCTTGCGCGTGTAGCCCCGCAACCCGGACACCAGCGCCTGATACACCTCGGCGATGTCGTCGAGCGACTCGTGGGTCGGTGGCGGTGGCTCGGGCTCGCCCTCGAGGAGATCGCCCGACGAGACCACCGTGGTCTCGACCCCGGATCGCCCCTCCTCGGGCAGGGGAACGTCGATCCAGAAGCGATCCTCGGCGAACAGCGGCGCCCGGTAGAGCAACGCCCCGCTGCCGTCGAACACCATGCTGCCGCCGTCGAAGACGAGCTCGTCCTGTCCCCCGACGAGGTTGAGGTACACCACCGGCACCCCGGCCTCTCGCGCCCGGGTGGCGAGCATCGCCTCCCGCTCGGCGCTCTTGCCCCGGTGATACGGGGAACCATTGATGTTGAGCAGGATGTCGGCACCCACCGCGGCCTGCACCGCCGGGGGCCCATCCGCCACCCAGATGTCCTCGCACACCGAAACGCCGACCACGACACCGTTGATCTCCCAGAGCGCACCCGGCTTGACGCCCGGAGAGAAGTAGCGGTCCTCGTCGAAGACCCCGTAGTTGGGGAGACGGCACTTGTGATAGATGCCCCGGACCCGCCCGCCCTGGAGCAGGGCGGCGGCGTTGTGCACCCGGATGTGTCCGGCGTCATCGGGGGGCAGCGAGGATCGGTCCACAAAGCCCACCACCGTCGTCGTCGACCCCGACTGCTCGGCGAGGCGATGGAGCGCGGCGATGTTGGCGGTGACGAAGGCGTCGCGCAGCACCAGGTCCTCCGGCGGGTACCCGGTGATGGCCAGTTCGGGGAGCAGGAGCACGTCCGCTTCGCACTCCTCGGCCCAGGTCATCGCTGCACGGATGATCTCGGTGTTTCCGTCGAGGTCGCCCACGGTGAGATCGACCTGGGCACAGGCGACGCGGAGAAAGTCGGTCATGACCCCAGGCTAGGGCCGCGCCCCCGTCGTCTCCGGCGAGGACGGGCCCTGCGGCAGTGCCACCCGGATCGTCGTGCCGCCGCCGGGGCGGCTGTCGACTTCGACTCGCCCTCCCATGGCGGTGACCAACTGGCGGACGATGGAGAGGCCCAGGCCGCTTCCCTCGGGCCGAATCGGTCGATATCGGGTGGCGACGTAGAGGCGCTCGAAGACGTGGGGAAGATCGGCGGGGTCGATGCCGGGGCCGCTGTCGGTGACCGCCACCACGACGCCATCGTCGGCTCGCCGCAGGGACAGCAGCACCGTGCCGGCTTCCGGGGTGTAGCGGAGGGCGTTCTCCATGAGATTGCCCACCACCTGGGCGACACGGTCGGGATCGACGCTGACCGTACCCACCTCCTCGATGGCGTCGGTGAGTCGCACCCGGGCGACATCGGCTCTTCCCCGGAAGGCCTCGAGCACGCCCCGCAGGTGGGCGGCGAGTGCCACAGGCTCGGGACGCAGCGTGAACTCGGGTGCCTCGATGCGCGACAGCAGCATGAGGTCTTCGACCAGGCGTTGCAGCCGGGTCGACTCGCTGCCGAGCACCCCGGCGACGCGGGAGAGATCGTCGATATCGACCCTGCCCTCCTGCATGGCCTCGGCGTACCCGGCGATGGTGGTGAGCGGGGTACGCAGATCGTGGCCGACGGCGACGAGGAATTCCCGTTCGCGGCGGCGGGCCGACTCGAGCTGCACCGCCATCTCGTTGAAGGCCGCCCCCATCTCGGCGAGCTCATCACTTCCGTCGGCCGGTACCCGGGCGGTGAGATCACCCGCCGCCAGCGCCCGGGTGGCGGTCTGCAGGGCGGCGACCCGCCTGCCGGCGAACCGGCTCAGCGAACCGGCGAGCACCGCGGCGAGGACCAGGGCGAAGCCCAAAGCCCACACGAATCGGGCCAGTACCTCTCGCCATGGGATCAGCTCGAGGCTGGTCCCGATCACCACCACGAGGGTGCCGCGCTCTCCGATGCGAAACGGCTGAGCCACCGCGGTGACGGAGGCGCCATCCACCGCAGCGTCGAACGACCGCGCCGTAACCAGTCCCTCGATCCCGGGCACCTGGTCGAGCAACGCCCGCTTCTCTCCGATCACCGTGAGCCCACCGCGCGGACCCACCACGGCGGCCTCCACGAACTCGTGGCCACCGACCAGGGCCACCTCGCGGAGGATCTGCACGAGACGGGCGCCCTCGAGAATCCGGCCGGTGGCTTCCGGCGGGAGATCGGCCTCGATGAGTCGGGCGGTGGCGGCGGCCTGCCGGGCGAATTCGGCGCGTGCCGAGGCCTCGACGGACCGACTCACCAGCACCGCCGCGGTCAGGCCACCGATCAGCAGCGTGGTGACCGCGACCGCCACCATTCCCCAAAAGAAGCGGCGACGCATCTAGCCCTCGAACCGGTAGCCGACACCCCATGCGGTCTCGATGGGGATGCCCGGGATCTTCTTGCGCAGCTGCCGGACGTGGACATCGACGGTGCGGGTCTCACCGAAGTAGTCGTAGCCCCACACCGACTCGAGGATCTGGGCCCGGGAGAGCACCAACCCGCGGTTCTCGGCGAGGTACCAGAGCAGGTCGAACTCCCGTGCGGTGGGGCGAAAGACGTCGTCCGCTCCGTGACGCACCTCGCGCCGACCCGAGTCGATGTCCCAATCCCCGATCGTGATCACCGAAGCCACCCGCGCCGGTTCGTCGGCGCGGCGCAACACGGCCTTGATCCGCGCCACCACCTCGCGCGGAGAGAACGGCTTGGTGACGTAGTCGTCGGCACCGACCTCGAGACCGACGATCTTGTCCACCTCGTCGTCACGGGCGGTGAGCATGATGATCGGCACGTCGGAGATCGCCCGGATGCGGCGGCAGGTCTCGATCCCATCGATGCCGGGGAGGCCGATGTCGAGCAGCACCGCGCGCGGGTCGCGCTCGCGGACGGCCTCGATACCTCGCTCGCCGTTTGGGGCGTGCACGAGACGAAAGCCCTCCTGCTCGCAGTACATGCGCAGCAGGTCGGCGATGGCGTCCTCATCCTCGATCAGGAGCACGGTTCCGCGCGGCTGGGTGGTCATCGCATCATCATGATGACGGACTGTTCGAAGGGTGTGAAGCCATCGGGGGGCGGGGGATCTCCTCGACCGTCGCCGCAGCCTGCCCTCCTTCCCACCGCACCTCCACCGCGTCACCGGCGGCGACCTCGCGTCGCACGACGGCGAGCGCCATCCAGCCATCGGCGGCAACCGCCACGGTGCCGAGTGCGCCCGCCGACGCCTCACCGGTCACCGCGGCACCGGTTGGAGGTGGCACACCGGCGCCGCGAAGCCTGCGCAGGCTCCGATTGACATGGCCGCGGCTGTCGATGCGGGCCACCAACTCCTGGCCGAGGTAGCACCCCTTGGTGAACGACACCGCCTCGGGAACGAGGCCGGTCTCCTGGGGGATCGTGCCCTCGTCCACGTCCACACCGAATCGAGGTTCACCGGTGGCAACGCGGTTGGCATCGAGGGAAGCGGCACCGAGCCGCGACCCGTCGGGTGGAGTGGCCGCGGCCACCACCGCTGCGGGACCTGCCGGAAGGAAGGCCGTCAACGAGACGCCGTCGTCCCCCCATCGGCCCGGATCCGCTCCCCCGCCTCCCCACACCGAGTGCACCGGGCGCTCGTCACGCCGCAGCGCCGCCTTCACCCGGAAGCGAAACCGCTCGAGATCCGCCATGACCTGGTCGGCCCGGTCGGCGGCGGTCACGAGCCCGACCCGATCGGAGCCACGCAGCACCCAGAGCAGGGCGCGCAGCTTGCCCCGTGGTTCGAGCAGGAAGGAGCGGCGCACCGACCCCGGTTCCATCCCGGCGACATCCTGGCTCACCTGCCCATCGAGAAACGAGACCGCGTCGATCCCCTCCACCCAGATGAGCGCATCGGTGGCAACGCCGACACCAGCGACGACGGGATCGAGAGCCATGACCGACGAGGCTAGGTGTCCGCTACCCGATACCCGGTCCCCGACACCCGAGTCTTGCTGTGCGCTGCCCCGCCCTACACGTCCCAGAAGAACGACGGGAGGATGTCCTGGAACCAGCGATTCAGGTCGACGAGGCGACCCGTGATCATGAGCACGCCGAACACGGCCAGCAACACACCCGAGATCACGGTGATGATGGTGAAGTGCCGCTTGAACCAGCCGAACGCGGAGTAGGTGCGGGTCATGAGCAGCCCGGCGACCACGAAGGGTACGCCGAGTCCCATCGAGTACACGAAGAGCAGGAACATTCCCTCGGCCACCGTCTCCTGGGTTCCGGCGACGGTGAGGATGGCGGCGAGGGTGGGACCGATGCATGGGGTCCACCCGAACCCGAAGGCGACCCCCATCACCGGAGGTGCCCAGGCCCCGAGGCGTGAAGGGCGCACCTCGAGGCGCCGCTCCCGCATGAAGGGGAACAGCAGCCGTGGATTCCAGACCGCGCTCACCGCGATGAAGACCCCGAAGACCACGACCAGCCAGCCGGCGATCGTGGTGATGGTGTCCTGGTTGCGCAACAGGTTGCGGCCCAGCGACGTCGCGGTGGCGCCCAGGGTCACAAACACGAGGGTGAACCCGCCGACGAACAGAAGCGTGACCCGCAGCATCCGTCCGAGCGACGCCTTTCCGTCGGCAAGGTCCGCCGCGGAGTACCCCGACATCATCGACAGGTACCCCGGCAGCAGCGGGAGGACGCAGGGCGACAGGAACGACAGCGCGCCGAATATGAAGGCGGCGAGGATGTTGACGCTGGCGATCTCCATCGGGCTCCCCGTCTGGTCGTGGGCAGCAACGCTACCGGCACCCGGAGCGTTCCCCGGCGGGCGTCCCCTAATGTCGCCGCATGCCCACCATCGCCGACTGGCACGATCTGCGAGTGCGCGCCGGCACCGTCGTGCGAGCCGAACCCAACACCGCGGCACGGCATCCCGCACTGCGACTCTGGATCGACTTCGGCGACCTCGGGGTGTTGCAGTCGTCGGCAAAGATCACCGACCACTACGACGCAGAGTCGATGACCGGCACCCAGGTGGTGGCGGTCACAGGGTTTGCCCCACTCCATGTCGCTGGATTCCGTTCCGACGTGCTCGTCCTCGGCGTCATCACCGATGGGGGTGTCGTGTTGCTGCGCCCCGATCGCCCGGTCACCCCGGGAAGCACCGTCGCGTGAGTAGTCGCGGGTTCCTGCGTCCCTCGCGGCCGCTGCATCGCGCCGAGATCACGGCGCTGGCGCTGTTCTCGATCATCGCCCTCGCCCAAGGATGGACCGGGGCGGCGCTCACCCACGTGCTCCCCTTCGTCCAGGACGACTACCGGCTCAGCGATGCCGCGGTCTTCGATCTCATGACGGTGATCCGGGTGACCTCGCTGCTTGCCATCGCCTTCTCGTGGTGGGGTGATCACCGGGGGCGGCGGCTTCCCCTGCTCATCGCCTTCGCTCTACTTCCGGTGGCGACGCTGCTCAGTGCGGTGTCCGTCGGCGCAGCGTGGTTGACCGCGGCGCAGGCGGCGGCCCGGGTCGGCACCATCGCCCTCAGCGGACTCGCCCTCGTGGTGCTCGGCGAGGAAGTGGGCACCGATGTGCGCGGGTACGCCGTCGGCGTCTACGCCCTCGTCGGCGCCATGGGTACCGGCCTCGGACTGTTGCTCCGCCCGTTGGGAGCGGGCAGTGACGACGGCTGGCGACTGCTCTTCGCCCTCAGCGCCGTCCCCCTTCTGGCCTTGCCGCTGCTCACCCGGCGTCTCAAGGAGTCGCGCCTCTTCGTGGCACCTCCGGCCCGACTCCCCCTCGCCGTGGTGCTGCAGTCCGCCCATGCCCGCCGCTTTTGGCCGCTGGCGATCCTCGCCTTTGCGGTCTCAGCGTTCACCACCCCGGCTGCCAACCTCGCCTTGCTTCGTCTCGAGCAAGACCTGGGATGGGGAGCGGGCGGTGCCTCGCTCTTGGTTGCAGCCACCAGCGCTCCTGGGGTGATCCTCGGCGTGCTCGGCGGTGGACGGCTCGCCGATGCCCTCGGCCGACGCCCCACCGAGGCCCTCGCCCTCACGGTCGGCGTCGGCGGAGGGTTTGCGTTCTACCTCGTCGACGGAGGTTGGCCGATGGTCGTCGGGATCCTGCTGTCGAATCTCGGCGCGTTCGCCTTCGCCCCGGCATTCGCCGCCCATCGCGTCGAGCTCTTCCCCACCGCGGTCCGAGCCACCGCGGTTGCCTGGATCGTCAACGCCGCCATCGTCGGTGGCATCTTCGGCTTCGCCGCAGGTCGGTTCGTCGTCGATGCCTGGGGCATCTCGGGAACGGTGGCGGCCCTGGGTGTGTTCGTCCTCGCCGCCATGGTGTTCATCATCCCGCTCCCGGAGACCCGTGGCATCGTGCTCGAGCCGGGGACCGACTCAACCCTCGTCGCCGGATGAACGACGACGCACCATTGGGGCGTCCGGCGACATCCGCTTGTCCGGGAACGCGCAGCGATCGACAAGGACGCAGTCGAAGCACCTCGGCTTACGGGCATCGCATGTGTCGCGACCGAACTGGATGAAGCGCATGGAGATCCCCGACCAGGCCGACTCCGGATAGAGCTCACGAAGCGTCGACTCGACCTTGACCGGATCGCCTTCCGTGGTGAGACCCAGGCGCCGACTCACCCGACCAACGTGGGTGTCCACGGCGATGGCCGGCAACCCGAAAGCCTCGGTGAGCACCACGCTCGCGGTCTTGCGACCCACGCCCTTGAGGCTGACGAGGCCGGCGAGATCCGCGGGAACCACCCCGTCGAATCGCTCGACCAGGTCCGCCGACAACTCGATCACCGCCCGCGTCTTCTGTCGATAGAAGCCGGTGGGATGCACCACGACCTCCACCTCCTCGGGATTCGCCGTGGCGAGCTCGTGCGGTGACCCCCATCGAGCGAAGAGCGCCGGCACCACGCGGTTCACCGTGTCGTCGGTGGTCTGGGCGCTGAGCACCGTCGCCACCAGCAGCTGCCACGGGCTGTCGAAGTGCAGGGCGGTGTGGATCGTCGGATAGCGGCGCCGGAGGCGATCGAGGATCGTGCGGGCGTTGCGCCGCGCCTCCGGAGTGACGCTCATGGAGCGACGATGGTACCGGCCACGCGATGCCCGGTACCCTGCCGGGATGCCGCCGACCTCTGCAGGATTCGGAGCGTCCGCACTGGAGCGGGCGGTGCGCGAGCGCGGTCGGGTCGAAGGGTCGCTCGTCAAGGTGGACGACTTCCTCAACCACCAGGTCGATCCGGAACTGCTCGATATCGTCGGGTCCGACATCGCCGACCGGTGGAGAGCCGCCGACATCGACCTCGTCATGACCGCCGAGGCGAGCGGCATCCCTCCGGCTCTCACCGCGGCGCGGCACCTCGGGGTGCCGATGCTGTATGCCAAGAAGTTCCCCCGACTCACCGCCGAGCGCCCAGCCTTCGTGCGCGAGGTGACGTCACCCACGAAGGGCACGGAGTACCGCGTCGAGGTGGCGCGCCGCCTGCTGCCTCCGGGAAGGCGTGTGCTGATCGTCGACGACTTCCTCTCAGGAGGCCGCACTGCCGAAGCCCTCGGGGAGATCGTGGAGGAAGCGGGATGCGTGGTCGTCGGGTTCGCCTTCGTCATCGAGAAGTCGTTCATGGAAGGGCATGACCGGCTTGCGGCGCGCGGGTGGCGGGTCGACTCACTGGTTCGGGTCACCTCGCTCGATGGCGGGCTGACCATCGCCACCGACCCCGCTGCGCCGTGAACGGACCCGGTTCCCCCCGGCGGCCTCCCCAACACCAGACCTGGACCGTGGAGCGCTCTAACCTCGCACCGTCGACATCATCGGAGACCACGTGGTGACTCGCAGCCGCCGTTCCGGGACGACAACGCTGGCGTTCCATGCCTCCCGCATCGTCACCGATGTCGGGGTGCTGCTCGTCCTCGCCTCGATGAGCCTCACCTTCGTGTCGGCCCCGACGGGCAATCGCTCGGGCATGGCCCTCGATGCCCTCCCTGCCCTAGTGCTCGTGGCCCCGGTTTTCATCGTCACATTGATCCCGGACCACACCCGACCCCTCCCCCGTCCGCTGGCCTGGGGTGCGCTCGTCCTCGGCATGACGGCTCTTCCCTACACGCTGGTGAAGTACCTCGATGCCGCCGTACTCGCCGACACGCTCGGCGGCAGCCTCGGCCTCGGGGTCCGCCTGCTCGTGTTCGGAGCGTTTGTGACCGTCGTCGGCGTTGTCATCGGCCTCGCCCGATCGTGGATGGGTCTCCCATCGGGGGGATCTCCGACGCGCACCGCCGCCACCGCTCCGGCGAGGCCAGCCTCCCGACCGGGGTCGGCAGGTGCATCCCGGGCGCAGGCGACCCCGCCCGGCCGGCCTGCGGCTCCCGAGCCGGCGCGGCCGCGTCCGGCGCGGGCAGCCACCGAGCAGAGCCCCTTTGCCGATCCCCTCTTCGACTCGCTCGAGATCCCCGCAACGCGAGCCGAGCCGGGCCCCCTCCGACAGCCGGGACTCGTATTCGATGCCGATGGCGCCGCCGACCGCTACGTGGACGACGATGGGCGCGACGACGACCGGCCGCCCACCCGCCCCGACTCCCGCTGAGCCGTGCACCCCTGGCGGTTGATCACGCTCGTCGGCGCCGGATTCGCGGCACTGTCGATGGTGTTCCCGTTCGCCACGCTCCCGGTTCTCGGCATCATCGCCGGCATCGAGGCCGATGCCTGGCCGGCCCTGCTCCCGCTGATCCCGGTGGTGGCCACCGCGGCGGTCGGTGATTGGGATCGTCGACTCCGGCCTCCGGCCGCCCTCGGACTCATCCTTTGTTCCTGCCTCGCGGTGCTGTTTGCCGTCTTCAAGCTCAGCGACGCCCTGGTCTCCGTGGCCGACACCGCCGGCGCTTCCCTCGGCGCAGGCGCCTTCGTCCTGCTTGGCGGAACACTCATCGCCCTGGCCGGGAGCGCGGTGGCCTTGAGCCGGTCCTGAGTCGGGAAGGAACCGTGTCCGGACCGATATCCTCGCCCGTCGTGCCGAGTCGCACCACCCTCGCCGCCCTTGCGCTCGCCTTCGCCGCCTTCCTCTTCGGCGCGACGTTCGTGGTCGTCAAGGACGCGCTCGACGTCCTTCCCCCGTTCGGGTTCGTCGGTTGGAGGTTCCTGATCGGCGCCGCGGTGCTGCTGGCGATCTCTCGCCCCCGGTCCCGTCCCGCGGCGACCGCCGGAGTCATCGCCGGGCTGTGGCTCTTCGCCGGCTACGCCTGCCAGACCAAGGGGCTCGTCACCACCTCGGCTTCGAATTCGGGACTCGTCACGGGGCTCTACGTGGTGTTCACCCCCGTCTTCGCCGCCGCATTGCGCCGCCGGACGCCGAAGCCGGCAGTCGTTGCCGGGGCCGTGGTCGCCTTCGCCGGCCTCGCCGCCCTCACGCTGTCCGATGGGTTCGCACTGCGGAGTGGCGACGTGTGGACGATGGCGTGTGCCGTCGCCTTTGCCGGCCACATCGTCTACCTCTCCCGGGTGGCACACCGTTATCCGGTCATCGCACTCACCGGCGTGCAGCTCGCCGTCACCGGGGTGCTGGGCCTGGCACTCTCCGCCGTGGTCGAGGACTTCGCCCTGCCGGGAGCGGACATGGCCCTGCCTCTGCTCGGCACCGGGATCTTCATCAGTGCCGGCGCCTTCCTCCTCCAGGTGTGGAGCCAGACCGTCCTCGGCCCCTCCCGCACCGCGCTGATCCTTGCTCTGGAGCCGGCCTTTGCCGCGCTCACTGCGGCCGTCGTCCTCGACGAGCGACTCGGGGTGCGCGGCGCCCTCGGAGCCGCACTGATCCTGGTGGGGATCTACGTGGTGCTCGTGGGCACCGGCCACGAGGACGACGTCCCCGCCGCCGCGGCGGACGCGT
>CAYYIA010000042.1:7149-10245 GCA_964471875.1 uncultured Acidimicrobiia bacterium | reverse complement strand
CTCGAACAGCCGCGGGAAGTGCTCGTCGAGCGAGCCGTCATGCCGTGGCACGCGTCGATGAGGAATGTGGCGGGGACATAGAGCCGGCCGCCGAAGGCGGCCGACGTCTTCTCGCTTCCCGCTCCCGGCTTCCCGCCAGAGCGCGCCGCATCCATCTCGACGCGGTCAGGCGGGAAGCGGGAGGCGGGCAGCGGGCAGCTTTCTTTCCGCGTACGCTGTCCTCTCAACCGGGCCGCTTGGGCCCGCTGGAGGGAGCACTCGTGAACACTCGGCGGAGATTCGCCGCGCTCGTGACGTTGCTGGCTGCGTTCGCTTTGGTGGCGAGCGCCTGCGGCGACGACGATGCCGGCACCGATGAACTGATTCCGATCAAATTGCAGCTGCAGTGGGTGACCCAGGCGCAGTTCGCCGGGTACTTCGCTGCGGTCGATCAGGGCTTCTACGAGGACGAGGGCCTCGATGTGACCATCCTCGAGGGTGCGGTCGACATCGTGCCCCAGCAGGTGGTCGCCTCCGGCCAGGCCGAGTTTGGCCTCGCCTGGGTGCCAAAGGCACTCGTCTCCAACGAAGAAGATGCCGGGCTGGTCAACATCGCCCAGGTCTTCCAGCGTTCCGGGACCCTCATGGTCTCGTGGGCCGATTCGGGGATCACGTCCCCGGCGGACTGGGAAGGCAAGCGCGTCGGGACGTGGGGCTTCGGCAACGAGTTCGAGCTGACCGCGGCCATCGAGATGTTCGGGGTCACGGTCGACGGAGATCTCGTGCAGCAGCCGTTCGACATGTCGCTGCTCTTGAACGACGAACTCGACGCCGCCCAGGCGATGACCTACAACGAGTACGCCCAGGTGCTCGAGGCGATCAACCCTGATACCGGTGCGCAGTACACCCCGGCGGACCTGAGCGTGGTCGACTTCAACGAGGTCGGCACCGCCATGCTCCAGGACGCGGTGTGGGCCAACGCCGATTGGCTCGCCGAAGAGGGCAACGAGGACATCGCCGAGCGATTCCTCCGCGCTTCGTTCCGCGGCTGGATCTTCTGCCGCGACAACTTCGACGAGTGCGTGGACATCGTGCTCGCCAACGGACCGGCGCTCGGTGCCAGCCATCAGGCGTGGCAGTTGAACGAGATCAACAAGCTGATCTGGCCGTCACCGGCCGGAATCGGTGTCATGGACGCCGACCTGTGGGCGCAGACCGTGGAAGTGGCCACCAGCCAGGGCGTGATCACGGCGACTCCGCCCGACGGGAGTTACCGCACCGACCTGGCCGAAGCAGCCCTCGCCGGACTCGACGACCTCGACACCACCGGCACCGGGTTCACCCCGCGTGAGGTGACGCTCAACCCCGGCGGCGAGTAGCCGACCAGGTTCCGAACGCGAAAGGGGGCGCCCCGAGGGCGCCCCCTTTCCACGTCATCACCTCAGGCGTTGCAGTTGTCCGCGGTGACGTCGGCCGCGGCGATCACGACCTCGGTCGGCCCGTCCACCGTCACGTCACCGAAAGCACAGGCCTCGGCGGTCTGAGAACCACCGGTGTAGACGGCGACGATGTACGAGTACGCCCCATCCGACATCAGCGGCTCCCCGAACGGTGCATCGTGCCCGCAGGGGTTGTCGGGCGCCGCCGTTGCCGCCACCGCCATCCCCGAGAACGGATCGGACGCCACCGGTACGCAGATGGTGGCCACCATCTCTCCCCCGGCGGCAAAGACGGTGCCCACCAGGATCTTGCCCTGCGCCCCGGTGATCCCCTCGAAGGTGAAGCGGAGTTCGGAAGGTGCCGGCGGTGCCGTGGTCGGCGCGGTGGCCGCGGTGGTCACTGCCACGGTCGTGGTGGTGGTGGCATCGTCATCGCCGCAGGCGGCAACGACCAGCAGAAGGACGGCTACGGCCCCGCCGAGCCGGACAATGCGTGACATCGGTGATCCCTCCCGAATTCGGATGCTGTCAGCGTACGCCCACCCGAACGCGACGATCCCCCCGGGATGATCGGGGGGATCGCCTGTGGTTCGGCCGCCACCGGGAGGTATCTGGGGGGAAGGGGTTGCCCTCGTCGTACCGGTGGAGTCGGAACGCTGGTGGCGTCCGAACTGAGATTGGTATCGGCAAACATGCGAACACCTTGAGTGGTTGGCTTGGCTGCTTCGCGTGTGAGGTGTTACCCGTTACCCGTTACCCGATGCCCGAAGCGGACCACGTGCCACCGACTGGGCACTGGCGACTGGAGACTGGAGACTTCCTATCCCAGCTTCTCCATCACTTCTTCGACATCGCGGGGGTCGTCGCTGGCGGTCTGGATGAAGAAGCGGCTCATCCCGGCCTCCTCCAAGCCGCGCAGCCGGGTGCGGATCTGATCCCAGGTGCCGTGCGGAGTGGTGCGCACCCGCATGTACTCCTCGAGATCGGCGACGCTGCCGCCCGACTGTGCGGCGTAGGCCTCGAGACGCTCGCGGTACTGGGTTTCGGTGTCGCCACCGATGAAGAACCCGGCTGACGAGATCATGAGCCGACCCGGATCCCGCCCGGCCGTGACCGCAGCGGCGCGCGCCCGGGAGACCTTCTCGGCGAACACCTCCGGCGGCGCCGGATAGGCATTGAGCTCGTCGGCGTAACGACCCGCCAACTCCGGGGTACGCCGGGTGCCGGTGCCGCCGACAACGATGCGCAGCGGAGGGCGCGGCTGCATGTCGAACGCTTCGAAGCGGTAGTGGGTGCCGGTGAACGCCACGGGAGGCTCACTGAATGCGGCACGCAGGTAGCCAAGTGCCTCCTCCATCATCTCGAAGCGCACCTTGCGTTCCGGGAACTCGAAGCCGAACAGGCGGTGCTCGCTCTCCAGCCATCCGGTGCCCACCCCGAGGGTGAAGCGCCCACCCGACATGTCCGCCAGCGTCGATGCGGTCTTGGCCAGTACCGCCGGGTGGCGAAAGGTGACCGGACTCACCAGAACCACGATCTCGATCGTGGAGGTGTCACGAGCCAGGCCGCCCATCACCGCCAAGGCATCGAGCGCCGCTCCACCGTCACCGCCCCGTAGATAGTGGTCGGGGATGGCAAACGCCTCGAACCCCCGCGACTCGGCGTAGCGCGCCCAGGT
>CAYYIA010000042.1:0-7049 GCA_964471875.1 uncultured Acidimicrobiia bacterium | reverse complement strand
GGTCGGGGATGGCAAACGCCTCGAACCCCCGCGACTCGGCGTAGCGCGCCCAGGTCAGGATCTCGTCGTAGCTGGCACCACCGGCCTGGAGACAGAAGCGCATTCCCGGGACTCTATCTGTGGGGGGCACGAGACCTGATGCCGCGGGAGCGGGCACGCAATGCGCAATGCGCAATGCGCAATGCGTACGAGGCGAAGAGGATTGCCTGCAGCCCCGCAGTAGCTGGCAGCCGGTTTGTCTGGTGCCTGGTGCCTGGTGCCTGGTGCCTCACACGGTGACCGGCTGCACCGACCTCTCGTGCTGCTCTTCCAACCAGGCCCAGCGATCTTCCACCTCACGCTTGGCAGCAGCGACGAGGGCGGGATCGGCGCGGAAGGGGGCGAAGCGTCCCTGAAGGCCGAGGTACTCCTCGATGGGAAGCACCGGTTCGGGACGATGGGTGATGGTGTAGTGGCGGCCGTCACGCACCTCGTACAGCGGAAACACCCGGCTGCGCACGGCCCGCCGCATCACCTCGATCGCCTGGTCGGCGGGCACCTTCCACCCCGGCGGGCAGGCGGCGAGGATGTGGAGGAACCGCATCCCGCCGCGGGCCGCCATCGCGGTGCGCACCTTGTGGGCCAGGTCCTCGGGATAGGCCGCGGTGGCGGTGGCGGCGTAGGGGATGCGGTGCGCCGCGATGATCCCCATGATGTCCTTCTTGATCCGGGGCTCCGGGTTCTCATCGGGGGTGGTGGTGGTCCAGGTACCGCGCGGGGTGGCCGAAGACCGCTGGATGCCTGTGTTCATGTACGCCTCGTTGTCGTAACAGACGTAGAGGATGTCTTCGTTGCGTTCGGCTGCTCCGGAGAGTGCCTGCAGGCCGATGTCGAAGGTGCCGCCATCGCCGGCCCAGGCGATGACCGTGGTGTCACGGCCCTGACGACGCTTGGCCGCCTTGACCCCCGAAGCGACCACGGCTGCGGTCTCGAATGCGGTGTGGAACACCGGAATGCGCAACGCGTGCGTCGGCCATGGCCCATCGATGATCGACCAGCAACACGCCGGGAGCACGGCGATGGCGTCCTCACCGACCTCCTTGAGCACGAGGCGCATCGACAGGGCGCCGCCGCAACCCTGGCAACCCAGCGTTCCGGGATCCACGAACTCGGCCTCGGGTACGGCCCATCTCATCGCCACACCTCCGCGGTGGCCCGGATCGGCCCGATGGGCAATCCCTTCACCCCGACGAAGAGCGCCATCTCCGGGTCCTGACGCGCCATGAGGTCGTCGAGCACCTCGAGTACCGTCTCCACCCGGACATCGCGCCCACCGAGACCGACCACGTAGTCGAACACGTCGGGAGCAGACGAGGACCCGAAGAGCGCCGACCGGATCTCGGCGGCAAAGATCCCTGAGTGACCCGGCCCCATGTTGCGATCGAGCACGGCCACCTTCTTCCGCCCGGCGAGGATGCGACGTACTGCCGCCACCGGGAAGGGGCGGAACACCACGAGTCGCAGCAGACCCACCTTGATGCCGCGGGCCCGGGCATCGCGCACCGCCTGACGGACGTTGGAGGTGAGGGCGCCTGCGGAGACGATCACGTAGTCGGCATCGTCGAGCAGGTACTCCTCGACCGGGGTGTAGCGACGGCCCAGTGCCGTACCGAAATCCTCGCCCGCTTCCACGAGGAGATCGCCCGCTCGATCCATCGCCTCGAAGATCTTGTAGCGCAACTCGTAGTAGTGGTCGCGATTCACCAAGCCGCCGTAGGCGCGGGGGTCCTCCGGATCCAGGGCGTAGATCGGCTCGAACTTCGGCAGGTAGGCATCGACGGCGGCTTGATCGTGCACGATGAGCGGCTCGGCGGTGTGGGAGAGGATGAAGGCGTCCATCCCCACCATGGCGGGGAGATGGACCTGCTCGGCCACCCGATACGACCAGATGATGAAGTCCTGGGCTTCCTGCACCGACTCGGCGAACAGCATGATCCAGCCGACATCACGTTGCGACAGGATGTCCGTCTGGTCGGCCCAGATCGACCACCCCGGGGCCATCGCGCGGCTGACGTTGGTGAGCACCACCGGAAGCCGGGCGCCCACCGCCCAATGGAGCATTTCGTGCATCAACGCCAGGCCCTGGCCACTGGTGGCGGTGTAGGTGCGCGCTCCGGCGGCAGAGGCCCCGACGCACGCCGCCATGGCCGAGTGCTCGGACTCGACGGTGATGAAGGATGCGTCGAGCTGACCGGAGGCGGTCAACTCGGAGAGCAACTCGACGATCATGGTCTGCGGGGTGATCGGATAGGCCGAGATCACCTCGGCGCGTGACAGCATCGCCCCGTAGGCGGCGGCGTGGTTGCCGGTGAGGAGCAACCGTTCAGGCATCGACTGCTTCCCTTTCGTTCACGAGCACCAGGGCCCGACCCGGGCACTCGACGACACAGATCCCGCATCCCTTGCAGAACTCGAGGTCGATCACAGGGCCGCCCTCCTCCCAGCGGATGGCGCCGTCGGGACAGAACACGAAGCAGGTGCCGCAGGCATTGCAGTGTCCACACGACAGACAGCGTTCGATCTCGGAGAGGGCGGCCTCGGCCGCCACGGTGAGGGTCTCCTCGGCGAGCGGGTCGACGGCACGCGCCACCGCATCGCTGATTCGTCGGTTGGGGCTGCGGTCCGAGGCGTTGACCTCATCGGGTCCAACCACCGTGGTGGGGCGGCATGGCGGCCAACGGTCGGAAAACCCGAGGCGGCGGTCGATGAGTCGCGCCGCACTGCGCCCCGCGGCGATCGCCGCCACCACCGTGGCCGGTCCGGTCACCAGGTCGCCACCGGCGTGCACCATCGGATCGGCGGTGGCCCCACCGGGACCCACCTCCAGCCAGCCCTCGGAGTCCTTCAGACTGGCGGGGAACGGGGTGGAGTCGGCGAGTTCGCCGACCGCGGCGAACACCCGATCGAAGACGAGCCGGCGCATCCGGCCGGTGGGTTCGGGGCGGCGCCGTCCCGAAGCGTCCGGATCACCGAGACGCATCTCCTCCACGGTCACCACCAATCCGGTCGCACCCTCCTCGACCGATCGGGGCAGGCTGAGCCACTCGAACACCACACCATCGGCGACGGCGTGGTGGTACTCCTCGCGAATCGCCGGCATCTCCTCCGCGGTACGCCGGTAGAGCACGGTGACCTCGCCGCCGAGGCGCCGCACCACCCGGGCGACATCGAGGGCGGTATTGCCTCCGCCGATCACGGCGCAGCGCACCCCGCGCGCGATCGAGTGGTCGATGCCGGCGGTTTCGAGAAAACCGAGGCCGGAGTCGAGGAGGTGCTCGCCCGGAATCCCCACCTTCCGTTCCCGACACGCTCCCGTGGCGAGGAAGACCGCGGAGTAGTCGGGGGCGAGTTCCTCCAGGTGGAAGTCGCGGCCCAACTCCACTCCGGTGAGAAACTCGATGCCCATGGCGGTGAGTCGGGCGATCTCGTCATCGACCACCGATGCGGGCAAGCGGTATTCGGGAATGGCGTGACGGAGCATGCCGCCGGCGACGTCGCGGCGCTCATACACCGTGACTCGATGACCGGACCGCCGCAGGTAGAAGGCGGCAGCCAGGCCCGCCGGTCCCGAACCCACGACCGCGACCCTGCGACGAGTGTCCCCGAACGGCTGGGGATGCGGGACCTGGGCGGTGGCGTCGCCGAGCCATCGTTCGATCGAGCGGATGGCAACCGGGGCGTCGCCCGTGGCCACGGAGAGGTTGCAGCCGTCCTCGCACGTGTGGGGGCACACCCGCCCCGTGATGCGCGGGAACGGATTGCGCTCGATGAAGACCGCCAGAGCCTGATCGAAGTCACCGCGGCGGATCAGGTCGAGGTACTCCGGAACCGCCACGCCTGCGGGACAGCCTGCGGCGCAGGGTGCGATCCGATCGACTTCGACCGGCCGCACACTCCGCCAGCCTCCGGTCTTGATGGCGGCGCGCGTCGATCCCAGCGACACCGGGATCTCGGGGTAGTCGTCGACGTGGTCGAGCGGGGTCATACGGGCACCCCCAACACCACCTGGTTGTGAGCGTCGGCGGCGGCAGCCCGATTCTCCGCCGCCTTGACGGGCACCTCGTGCTCGATGGCGGTGAGCAGATCGGCGAGCGTGACGATCCCGGTGGCCCGCACGAAGGCGCCGAGGATCGCGGTGTTCACCACCGGCTGGGAGGCGCTCCCCAGACCGTGGTCGAGAGCAATCCGGGAAGCATCCACGGTGGCGACCCGAAAGCGCGAATCGACCCCCAGCGATGCCGGCGGGTCGGGAGAGTTGGCGACCACCCATCCCCCCGGCTGCAACCCCGCCACCACCGCAGGATTGGCGAGCAGGGTGGCGTCGAGCACCAGCAGGTGATGGGGCTCGCGGATGTCCTGACGGACGAATAGGTCGTCGCCCTCCTCGGCGATGCGGGCAAAGGCCACCACCGGGGCTCCGCGCCGCTCGACGCCGTAGTCGGGATAGCTCTGCACATAGCGTCCGGAGAGAAAGGCGGCCTGCGCGAGTGTCTTCGAGGCGACTACCGCACCCTGGCCGCCGCGCCCGTGGAACCGCAACTCGATCATCGGCACCTCCGAATCCGGAAGCCGTGCCTTCAGAATCGCCCCTGGGGGCGCTCGCTGATATGGGCCGGACGGACCTATCGCGCCGGGAACGGCCCCTGGCCAGGTGATGCGCGCAGCGTCCTACGCTCCCCGGCAATGCCGTCGACGCGTCGCCTGGCTCAATGGTCCCTCGCCACCACGGTGTTCCTGGTGATGCTGGGCGGCTATACCCGGGGAAGCGGTAGCGGATACGGCTGCGAGGACCGCTGGCCCCTTTGTGAAGACGGGTTGCTGGGGGGTCTGCTCCCCCGCCTCGAATACCACATGATCGTGGAGTGGACCCATCGCTGGGTGGCGGCGATCGTGGGCGTCCTCATCGTTGCCACGGCGGTGGCGGCCTGGCGGCATCGGCCCCGGAATCGCCGCGCCTTGTGGCCCGCCGCCGCGGCGATCGTGGTCGTGGGTGTTCAGGCCTGGCTGGGACGGGCCATCGTGAAAGGCGACCTCGACCGCGACCTGGTGTCGATCCACCTCACCGTGTCGATGGCGATCGTGGGGTTGCTGGTGCTCGTCGTGATGGCAACCTCACCGAGCCGTTCGCACCCGCGGAGCCCGGGATGGCGCTGGGCGCTCATCGTCGGTGCCGCCACCGCCTACGGAGTGCTGCTGCTTGGCTCGACCGTGCACAATCTCTACTTCCCGGGTTGGCCCATCCTCGATGCCGGCCTCGTCCCCGAGTTCACGAATCGCTACGTGCTGCTCCACTTCGTGCATCGCGTCGTCGCCGGGGCCGGGTTCGCCTACCTGGTGTACCTGGCGGTCCGGGCACGGCGGAAGGGACTCCCCGAGCGGACGCTGCTGGCGCTGGCGGCAGGAGCCTTCACGGTGAACGTGGCGCTCGGCGCGGTCCACGTGTTCACCGAGGTCACCTCGGCCGCAGTGGTGGCACTCCATCTGCTCTTCGCGGCCATCGCCTGGGCGGCGGCGGTCGGCGGCGCTGCGTTGGCTTGGGGATGGAGTCGCTCAGCCGACCAGGTCTGAACGCCAGTCGGTCATCCGGATGGTCAGCGCCAGGTGGCCGTCGGGGCTGATGAGCGTGAATCCGGCGCGGAGCTCGATGATGCCGACCACTGCTCGCACGGTCACGGTGTCGACCACACGATCGACGGCGCACTCTCCGTAGATGCCACCGACGGGATGAAGGCTGGTGACCACCATCTCGACTTCGACGACGACGTTCTCCTGACCTACGAGGGCGCGGCGCGGCATCCGGACATCGGCATCCACCGGCCCAGCACCGGGAGCCGCGGAGCACATCGCGACCTCGTCGTAGGTGCTCAGCGGGTTCCACCCGGCCGCACGATTCGCCGCCTCCGCCTCCGCGGTGAGCAGCCAGCCGAGACGCGCCGAGTAGTGGGGACGGAGGTCGAGAGGATGGACGAGCACCTGGCCGATGCGGACCCGATACCGCTGGCCGTCGAGCGGAGCGACCCCGGTGGCGGTCATGGTGAACCCGCCCAGGACCGGTGGCACGGACAGTCTCATCGTGGTTCCCACCACCACGACTCGAGGAGTGACGATGACCGCCGGCGTGCCTGCGGCATCGGCACCCTCGAGATTCAGCGCATACCCCGAACCCAGACACAGCGGCTCGAGGGTGAAGGTGTGCGTCTCGGCAAGCGCTCCCTCGTAGGCGGTGACGGCGCCGTGCGAGCATCCCGGTGCCCCATCGAGGCTCTCGGGAGCGGCCGTGGCGCGCAGGGTGATCGGTCGATCGGCGACGACGGTCACCTCGGCACGGGCAGCGCTGACCGGATCCGCGGGAGTCCCGCGGAGTTCGTAGACCACATCTGCATCCATCTGTGGCGTCTCACCGAGCTCACCAGGCGAGACGTCGAACGGCGACACCTCGCCGATCGACCAGGTGTCGAGACCATTGCCGGGGACGTCCACGAACACGATGCGCACGAGGGCGTCGCCGGCGCTGCGTGTGGGTGACCCGGAAAGGCACCCGGAGCCGAATCCCGAACCGCATTGGGACTCCTCCACCGGCACCGGCGGCAGCGGCACCACGGCGAGTTCGTCAAGGCGCAACCGGCACGGCGCCGTGTCGCATTCGAGGTTGGTGCGGACGAACGGCCGATGCGACGAGAACGTCCCGTCGGATTGGCGGACCGCAACCGTGAAGCGAATGCCGCGATCGGCCTCGGTGAGCTCGTCTTGGAGGGTGCACAACTCGCGTGGAGCCCCGGTCATGTCGGGAGCCCCGGTGCGATCTGCGACCAGATCCACCGCCACCGTGGTGCACGCCGCGGCCGTGACCAGTGCCTGATCGATGCCGTCCACGGTGTTCACGACGTCGGTGAGGATCAACCGCGGCCGGTAGGCCTCCGGGGGGGAGACAACGACTTCCTCGGATGCCGCCACCACTCGAGCGTCGAACGACGGACCCGCCTCCATCCAGTAGATGCACACGCGGAAGT
>CAYYIA010000041.1:0-10314 GCA_964471875.1 uncultured Acidimicrobiia bacterium | reverse complement strand
TGCTGAAAAGGCTGGCCATTGTGTCGGCTGAAACCAGCAAAGGCTACAGCGACCGTTAGTGAACGGGCGCGGATTGCGCAGAAGCGGTTCACACGTGCGCCCCACCAAACACTCGCCAACCTGGTGCTGTTGTGTCGGCGCCACCATCGGATGCGCCACGAGGGCGCTCGGGCCCCGGCTCGGGAGTAGCTGCGCGGACTACCGCTTCGCGGCGGCCCGTTCCAGGATGGGATCGAAGTACCGGGCCAGTTCGTGGGTCAACTGCTCGATCGACTCGATCACGTAGAGGTCCTTGTGCTGCTCGTAGAGGACCTTGTCGTGACCGAGCACGTTCTCGAGGGTGAAGTCCCGGTACGTCATACGGCCTTCGGCTGCGTTGAGGAACTCCTCGCCGCCCGACATGAGCCCGGTGCCGAACACCTTCATCTTCCCGTCCTCGCGGATCATCCCGAACTCGGTGGAGTACCAGGCGAGTCGCTTGATGTTCTCCTTCTCCTCATCGGAGGCGGACGCGAGATAGGCAGGGGCGAACATCTCCTGGAGTTCGGCGTAGTAGCGGTTCATCCAGAACGGCAGGTGCCCAAAGATGTCATGGAACATGTCGGGCTCAGGCGTCCAATCGAGCTCCTCCCAGGACCGCATGTAGTTGGTGATGAGGAACTCGTGGCGCTCGAAGTAGCGGTACCACTCGTCGGAATCGGTGTAGCGGACGTCGGTGCGCACCACGGTCCAGCCACTTGCCGGGGTGATGCGAGCGTTGAGCTCATCGAGCGTGGGGATGCGGTCTGCGGGTAGCTCGAGCAGGTCGAAGCCGCTCAGGTAGTGCTTCGACGCGTGCTGTCGCACGCGAGGTACCTGGCGCCGGTACAACTCGGCCCAGGTCTTGTGCTGCTCGGGCGTAAAGTCGATGTCCTGCACAGTGCCTCCTCCTGTCGCGAGGAGAATCTACCCGCTCACCCGCGAACCGTGCCCTGGATGACAACGGTCAGGGCACCGTCGCCGAGGTCCGAAGTGTCGTCGGATTCCAGTGGGACGTCGACGAGGATTCGCCCCGAGCGAAACTCGTCGATGGTGAAGGTCGCGGTGACGGAGCCCCGCCACTCGTAACCCCGGCGCGGGTTCACGCAGCGCCCATCCTCGAAGTCGGCCCAATTGACCCGGACGTAGATCTCCACGAAGACGGTGTCGCCCCACACCCCGTCGCGGAACGGAGTCGTGGTCGCCGTCAGACACCTCGTGGGGTTCACCAGGTCGGAACGCACTCCGGCCACCTCCACCGTGAATCGACTGGCCTCGTTGTCCCCGGCCAGTGCCGTCAACACCGCGACGTTGTAGTCGACCTGCCACCCGTCGGTGTAGGCGAAGCCATCCCAGATCCAGGTTCCCGGCTCCACGGCGGAGGTGAACACGGTGGTGGTGCCGGCGGCATCCGTGGCTTCGAGCCGCACCGAGTAGGGCGAGAGCGTGCACAACCCGCCGAGGGAGAAGGTGTGGGTGGCCGATATGGTGGTGGAGTCGTAGGCCGGCTCCTCGCCGGTGAGGCATCGGAACGCAGGATCGCCGTCGAGAACCGCATGCAGGGTCACCGGACGGTCGAAGGTGGTCGTCGCCCGAACCGCGGTGCGCCCGTCGGCGACGACACCGCTCGAGTACCAGTCGATCTGGATCTCGGAGGGGAGCGCCATCGGCCCGCGCTCCGGCGCTTCGAACGCGAGGGGGCTGCTCACTACCCAATCATCACGACCATTGGTGGCTCCCTCGGTGAGCGACACCTCGATGGCGATGACCGGCCCGGGGTACACCGTCGTCGGGGGATCGCACGGACCGAACGAACTGCCACACAACCCGGAACCGCGCTCGGTCGACAGGTCGAGACGCACCACCTCGGTACGCGGTTCGCCGGTGTTGGGGGTGGGTATCAGGAACGCCCGCTCGGAGTCATCGGGGAACCGGATCAGGAACTCGGTGTTCGCCTCCTGCACGGTCCCGCGAAAGTCACAGAAGGGGAGGCCGCCGGAGAAGGAGAGGCCGGTGTCGGCGGAGAGATCGGATGTGGGCAGGGTCACCGAGCACCCGTGGCCGTACAACCAATACGAGTTGGCGGTGACGCCCGACCGGGTGGGCGCGGCCACGCCGAGAATGCGGAGCGAAGCCCGGAGACGGTCAGGGGTGGAGATGGCCCGGAACTCGCGGTCCTCGACGCGGGTGAACTCCGGATCGAACGAGCGGCCTCCCGAGCCGACCCACCACACGCACAGTTGATAGTGCGAGCCCTCTTCGAGATACACCCGCCAGAACTCATAGGTGTCATAGGCGGGGTCGTAGCGCCAGTCGTCCGCATCGACGATGCCGTCACCCATCCCCTCCCGGCCCCAGGTTCGGCCCCCGGGGAGCGTGATGCCGTCACCGAGGACGTACGGCCGGTCCCCGGAGAGCACGTCGTCTTCGATGCTGGTGCAGGTGCGCTCCTCCCCCTCGGGGATGAGCCGTACGATCGAGTGCTGGTAGGGATCAGACGTCACGGGTACCGCGATCGTGGCCTCGTAGTCGGACAGGGGCGCCACGGTGATCGGAGGGCGGCGCCGCAGCTCGTCGGTGGTGAAGGTGGTGCCGAGCAGCTCGTCGGTCTCGCCGGTGAACGAGGTGGCCCGGGCGTCGATGACGTAGGTGCGTTGGCGACGCTCGGCGCCAAGCACGAAGCAGTAGTGCACCCCGCTCACCGGTGGGCCGCCCGTCTCGGCGACGGTGGCGAGGAAGTCCGTGAACACCCGATGGGTCTCGGCGGTGTAGTCGAGCACCACCGTCTCGATGGCCTCGGGGTCGTCCACGGGGTAGTACTCGATCTCCATGCGCGCCGGATGCGTGGCGGAGATGAGGAGGAAGTAGTCGGTGGCGCGGAGCCCCGACGGCGGAGAGCAGTCCCACCAATCGGCGCGCGCGGTGTACAGCGAGTTGCGCACGTCGAACTCACCGATCGCACCTTCTTCTCCGCCAAAGGGGACGAGCACCGTTCCCCCAACCCCGGAGGGACACGACGGATCGTCGCCGGCGTCGGCGCAGAAGTCGAGGAACCGGAATCGCTCGGAGTCCCCGCTCCCGAACAGCAACTCGACGGGAGACAACCCGACGAGGTCGGCGACCTCCCACGGGTAGCCCCGGCCGTCGTCGCCAGCGCCGGAGGGAGCGGCACCCTCCGGCGACGCTGGTGCGGCCGGCCCACCGCCACCACCGGAGGTCTCGACCGCGGCGTACTCGCCGATCACCACGGTCTCCGCCAGACCTGCTTCGGGCACCACCAGTACCTCATCGGAACCGGGGTCGATCACCTCGCCTGCCAGTACCGGAACCACCTCGCCGACGACCTCGGGTAGCGCGGGCGCGGGGGTGTCCGACCGGAGTGCGTCGGCCACCAGGGCACCACCGATCAGAGCAGCGATGAATGCTGCCGCAGCGAGAGCGAGAGAGGTCGTGCGGCTCATCCGAAGGTGCAGTCGTTGAGAGTCACGGTTCGCTGTGAGGTGGCGGTGCGTCCGAGGTCATCGGTGACCCGCACGGTCACCGCGATCGCAAGGGACTGGCCCTGCGGGACGACGTCGGGGTTCTCGGCATCGAAGGGCCCGAGGGTGCCTCGATAGGCGCCGGAGGACAGGCTCATCTGACTGCTTCCGGACTCGGCGCCCACGCTCCACAGCAACACGACACCCTGGACACCCGCGGGAGCCGTCACCACGGCCGAGATCGAACTCCGAATGGGCTGGCCGGGCGCTCCCGTGCAGTTGTCGGTGTCGGAGAAGTAGCCCTCCCAGATCGGGTTGTTGGTCGCGGATACCGATCCCACCGATGGCGCCGCAGGCACCGTGGTGGTCGTGTCCGCCACCGTCGTGCTCGTGGTGGTGGTGTCGACAACGACAGTGCTCGAAGTGGTGGTCGTTTCGACTGCCACGACCACCGGCACCTGGCAGGACCGGACCTGGAGTTCGACTGCGGCGTCGGCCTCGACGTGCGCCGCCCGAACCCACACCCGTTCGTCGAGATGACGCGGCGAGCGCACCTCGACCCAAGCGCCGGACTCGTCACGTCCGGTCAGGAACACCCGGTCGCCACGGTGAAGGGCGCCAAGCACAGAACCCGCCGGGCAGTCGTAGTACGAGGCCCGATCCGCCGCCGCCGAGATGGTGGCCGGTTCCGCGACGATGTCGACGACCCCCGACACTCCCAGTGCCGCCCCGACCACCGCACCGCCGGCGACGGCGGCGAGGACGAGCAGCAGCCACGCAGGGACCGCACCACGCTCACCCTGAGCAGATCGCACCACGCGCCCCCTCCGGCCCAATCGGTGTCCCGGGACACTACCGGAGGAGGAGTCCCGATGTGCCCACCATGGCGCATCCGTGATGAGTACCCTCCTCCGCTTCCCGGAGGTCCCCGCGTGAGACGTGGCACTGCAGTCGTAGCGATGGCGCTGGTGGCTTCGGCCTGTGGCGGAGGATCGCCGGCAACGGTGGCGACGACCGCGACCACGGTCGCGGCGACAACCGCTACCACGACGACGACCCTGGCGACCACCGGCACCTGGTTCGATGGGATCGCAGCGAGCACCTGCTTCGACGACGTGTTCACCGATACGGGCGAGTTCGACTTCTCGCTCCCCGCGCCGATCGTCCCGTGCGAGGGCGAGCACGACAACGAAGTGGTGGCCCTCGTGACTCTGGGACAGAACGACTATCCCGACGATCCCAGCGGTCGCGCCGACACCGCCTGCGCCCTTGCCTACGCCGACTTCCTGGGCAGACCGATCGGAGAAACGCTTCTGATTCCGTTCAACGTGTACCCCACAGCAGAGGATTGGGACGCCGGGGTCCGGCACGCGGTGTGCGCCGTGTACTCCGGCGATCCGATGATCGGCACCGCACGCAGTGGAGATCTGACGGTCCCGGGTGCAGCGCTGGCGTTGTTGGTGATCAGCGAGGACCACCAGCAGTTGTGGATCATCGACTCCGGAACCGGCGAAGTGGTCGCCGACCTCACCACCCCGGACGCGCCGGAGCCGCGGGGAGCGCCCGCTTGGACCCCTGACGCCTCCGCCCTCGCAGTGACCGCGATACAACCCGGAGAGGATGCCGACATCTTCCTGGTCGATCCCACCACCGGCGAGAGCGTGGTCCTGATCGCATCAGACGGAAACGATGAGAACCCGACGATCGCACCATTCGGAACCGTGCTGGCCTATAGCTCCGACCAAGGAGGCACCGAGTTCGAGATCTACGTCGACGACCTCGATGCCGGAACCAGCCAGCAGCTGATCATCGACCTCGAGCGCCGAGTGAGCCCGGACTGGTCCCCCGACGGGGAACGCATCGTCTTTCGGGGCCGTGCCGTCGACAACAGCGACATCTATGTGATCGATGTGGCGAGCGGGGAGATCACGCGTCTCACCGATGACCCGGAGTTCGACGGCGACCCCCGCTGGTCACCCGACGGTTCCCGGATCGTGTTCTCCAGCACTCGCTCCGGGAGCTATGACCTGTGGGTGATGGATGCGGACGGCTCCAATCCGACCCGGCTCACCGACCACCCCGCCGACGAGGAGTATCCAACCTGGTCGCCCGACGGACGATTCATCGCCTATCACACCGACCGCCTGGGATTCCCCCAGGTGTGGGTGATGCGGGCGGATGGCTCCGACCAGTCGCTCCTGGTCGGCGAGCATCCCTCGGCCTACGCCGCCTTCGGACCGGCAGGGGCGTTGGACGCCCTCGGCTAGGCCGACAGCGGTTTGCGCAGCTGCCAACCCAGCTTGGTGACGCGGTAGCCAAGGCCCTCGTACAGCGGAAAGGCGCCATTCGGGTTGGTGGTGTGCACCCCCAGCGCGGCGTACCCCATGCCCATGTCTCGGAACATCCTCATGCTCTCGGCGATGAGGGCCTTGGCGACGCCGCGTTGGCGCCACTCGCGCTGCACGGAGATGCTCTCGGTGTAGCCCCACTTCCGTCCCAACGTCGAGTTCTCCGCCTCGTTGACGTAGTTGAGCACCTGGCCGACGACGACGTCACCGGAGAAGGCCACCTTCCACAGGGTCGGGTCCGTGGTTTGCGCCGCCCGCCATCGCTCGTAGTCGGCTTCGGTCTGCTTGCTGTAGCCGACGTGGTCGCGAAACGCCCGATCGTCGGCCTCCCACACGGCGCGGGCATCGTCCCACGTCGTCGGTCGCACGATCACGCCGTCGGGAAGCGGCAAGCGGGGAATCGGATCGGCGAGTGGCCGCGTCATCTCGGCATAGGTCTCGGAGCGCTCGTAGCCGAAGGCGGCGAGGACGGCCTCCCGTTCGGTTTCGCCTTCATCGAGGAATGCGATGAAGAAGTCCTTGCCGGCATGCGGATGCTCGGCGGCCATCTCGGCGAGGCGAGCCTCCAGCCAGGTCTGCATCACCTCGGCCACACCCCGGCCCCGTGCGTCGGGGTGGAGGAACACGATTCCGAGGAATACCCGATCGAGCGTCGCCTCCTCGACCCACCAGGTGGCGCGGCCATAGCCCACGATGGCGCCCTCGGGGGTCTCGAGCACGACAAGGTCACGGTCGAGATCGCAGTTGGTGAGGTGGCGGTACTGGTTGGTGAAGTCCTCGAGGGTTTCGATCCCCGAGACGCCATCCGCGAGACGTACGGCGTTGTACACCCGCACCAGGTCGGCGTAGTCGCTTTCCCCGCGGCGGTAGCGAAAACGGACGCCGCCGACGGGCGCTGGGAGTTCGGGCATGGCGTTCAGCCTATCGACGCCAGTGCCTCCAACACGGCGCCATGCAGGCCCCCGTTGCTGACGAGCACACCGCGATTGAGATCGAGGACGTCACCGGTGGTGAAGTCGAGCGGCAGCCCATCGAGGTCGGTGATGGTCCCTCCGGCTCCGGCCACGATGGCCGCACCGGCAGCGTGATCCCACACTCGCTCTCGCCAGTCCTCGCGATTGCGCGGCCGCACGTAGATCTCGGCCATGCCGGCAGCCACTGCGGCGTACTTGGCCTGGCTGTCGATCCGGACCCAGCCACCGCCGATTCCCAGGTGTTCGACGACCCGCCGCAGCAACTCGGGATCGCCGTGCGCGGCCTCGACGCTACCCAGAATGCGCGCCCGCACGGGATCGGTGACACCTGAGACGGTGATGCGTCGCACCTTGCCGTCTCCGAGCGACTGCACGAAGGTGCCCATGCCGGGGCCACCCCACACCAGCACGCCCTGCATTCCTGAGAGCTCCAGCCTGGGGCACCCCAGGATGCCGAGCACCGGAACCCCATGATCGATGAGCCCTACCGCCACGGCGAACTGATCGCCGCGAAGGAACCCCTTGGTCCCATCGATCGGATCGATGGCCCACAGGCGACTCCCCGGTCGGCCGCGATGATCGATCCAGGCGAATACCTCTCCGGGAGTCACCGCGAGGTCGAGGGCATCACCGACGGCGGCAGTGACTCCATCGACCGCAGCGGTCCCCGCCGACGCGAGATCGATCGAGCCTTCCTCGGCGCGCACGGCGTCGTCGGGGAATCCCGCGGCGATGGCCCGCAGGATGATTGCCTGCGAGCCAAAGTCCGCCACCGTCACTGGTTCGCGCTCGGACTTCTCCATCCGGTTCAGGCCCGACGAGGCGACGGCAAGACAGAGCCGTGACGCCGCACGGACCGCCTCCCGGCCGAGTTCGATCTCCGCAGCCAGATCGGTCATGTGCGTCCGATGTTGGCAGGATTCGTCATCGGCACGGTTGGCCGCCCCTCGGACACCCAGGCCTCGATGCCTCCGATGAGATCGCCCACGTCGGTGAACCCGAGTTGCCGCAGCGAATCGGCGGCGAGGCTCGACGAGTAGCCGTGGGCACACACCAGGATCACCCGCGCTTCGGGTCGCGCGACGCGCTCGTCGCGCCATGGGCAGGCGGGATCGCAGCGCCACTCCAATACCGATCGGGCAATGGGAATGCTGCCCGGGATCTCACCGGTGACCGCCCGTTCGTCGGGACCGCGCAGGTCGATCACCAGGGCTCCGCCCTCGAGGGCTGCCGCAGCCTCTGCGGGGGTGGCACGGCGAATCCGACTCCGGGCGGCAGCGAGCATCTCGGCGATGGTCAAGGCGCCATTCTGCCCGCCTGACCGCGGTGAGTGCGGGTAGGTTGCGGCGATGCGTTACCTCGACGCCCACGACACCAGAGCCGCACTGGGGATGAGCGATGCCATCACCGCGATGGAACGTGCCTTTGGCGACGAGCGCGAAGTGCCGGTGCGCAACCTGCTCGGACCTTCGCTCTTCATGCCGGGCCGTGTCGGAACCGACACCGGCGTCAAGGTCGTGTCGACCGTTCCCGGCAAGCCGTTCGGTGTCGTGGCGATCTTCGATGCCGACGGCGCCTGCCGTGGGCTGGTCGACGGACCAACGCTCACTGCGATCCGAACGGCTGCCGGCGCCGGATTAGCCACCCGCCTGTTGGCGCGTCCCGATGCGCGCACGATGGCGATGCTCGGTGCCGGTGCCATGGCCTTCGACCAGGTGATCGCAGTCAAGGAGGTGCGCCCCATCCTCGATGTGCTGGTGTGGAGCAGGAATCCCGATAACGCCGCAGCCCTAGCCGCGCGCATCGGCGGCCAGGTCGCCTCAGACCCTTCGGAGGCGGTGGGCGCCGCCGACGTGGTTTCGACCGCCACGCCATCGCGCCAGGCCTTGTTCGTGGCGTCCGCGGTGCGGCCCGGCACCCACATCAA
The DNA here is from genome assembly GCA_964471875.1 of uncultured Acidimicrobiia bacterium. Lineage (GTDB taxonomy): Bacteria > Actinomycetota > Acidimicrobiia > Spongiisociales > UBA11373 > UBA11373. The sequence goes on along the minus strand of CAYYIA010000041.1, from coordinate 1,568 downwards.
CGCGGTGGGTGCCTTCACCCCACAGATGTGCGAGATCCCCGCCGACACCGTTCGCCAGGCCCGTGTGTTCGTCGACGACCTCGAGGCCGCCGCCGCCGAGGCGGGCGATCTTCTGCAAGCGGGACGGCGCCCCGATGGCACCGTGGGAGACCTGCTCGCCGGGCGAATGGTCGGTCGCTCCGACGCCCACCAGGTGACCTTCTTCAAGTCCGTGGGCATCGCCTCTCAAGACGTCGCCGCCGGTGCCGCCGCGCTCGAGGCTGCGGAGCGGCTTGGGTTGGGAGTGGTGATCGATTAGGAAGGTGTCGGCTTTCAGGTTCGCACCCGGATTCCGACTCCGAGGCGGGACCTGACCCTGATACCTGACGCTCGGTGTTTCCGCCCCGGCTACCGACCTAACCTCCGCCCATGCCCTCCGTGTTCACCAAGATCATCGCCGGTGAGATCCCTTCGCATCGGGTCTACGAGGACGACTCCACCTTTGCCTTCCTCGACATCAACCCGCGCCGTGAGGGCCACACCCTGGTGGTGCCCAAGCGGCAGGTCGACTACCTCTTCGACCTCCCCGAGGAGGACTACACCGCCCTGTGGGCCTCATGCGCCACCGTGGCCAGCGCGCTGAAGGCGGCCACGGGGTGCCGGCGGGTGGTGGTGCTGGTCATCGGCTACGAGATCGCACATGCGCACGTCCATCTCATCCCCACCAACGACCTGGGCGACGTGCCCATCCCCCCTGTCGACACGGCGGCAGCCGGCCGCCTTGCCGAGACCGCCGAGCGGATTCGCGCCGCGGTCGCCTGACGGGCGCCGTCGCATGAGCGACGGGCTCGGCCAACTACATTCCCCATCACAAGGGAGGCGACATGGCCGCAGAATCGAAGAAGGTCGTGGCGGCGTCGGCGACTGAGGACCCGTTTGCTGCCAAGGGCGGGATCGACCAGTTCGCCCGCACCATCCTCGAAGCCAACCAGCGTGACTTCCTGAGGGCAGCCCGGGGACAGCGCTTTGCCTTCGCCACGATGAAGTGGCTCTTCCTCGTCGTCTTCGTCGTCGCCCTCGGGGCGATGATCGCCGCCGTCCGCATCGCCTCCAATCCTCCCGAGACGGGCTACGACTGGGCTCACGCCGGAACCGTGGCCGCGGTGGCGGCGATGGCGATCATCCTGTTCGCGCTCCTTCTCTACATGCGGCCGATGGCGACGCTGGAGCGCAACAGCGTGGTGCAGTCGTTTCTCACCGTGGTGGTGAACTCCTACTGGACCCGCCTCCTCTACGTGAAGGAAGCCGCAGACATCGACAGCCATCTCGAGGATGCCACCGCGTACACCGTCGATCACCTCGGTGCCCTCCTCGACCGCCAGATCCTCGGTGCCTCGAAGTACCTCGACCTGGTGCGCCGCGCCCAGGATGAGGCCGGGCGCGAGCCGGGGGCGTACGGGTCGCCCTTGTGAAGAAGGTCTCAGGTATCAGGTATCAGGTATCAGGCAATCTCGCCTGATACCTTCCGCTGATGATCCGGGCCATTCGGAGTAGCCGCGTCCTCATTGACGAGTCTGTTCGCCCCGCCA
>CAYYIA010000040.1:0-10317 GCA_964471875.1 uncultured Acidimicrobiia bacterium | reverse complement strand
AACATCGCCCGTCGTCGCGCCGTGGCCCGGGGCAGCCGGGTGATCCTCGACCTCTCCGGCGCAGAGAAGCTCATCGGCCTGGGAGACATGATCGTGGTGACCGCGCGCGACCCCAAGCCGGAACGGATCCAGGGGGCATGGGCGGCCGAGGAAGAGGTGCACGCAGTCGTCGCCTTCGTTCGGGAGCAGCGCCGAGCCCAATACGAGGAGAGCGTGTTCGAGGCGGCGGAGGCGGCCCGCGATGCCAACGACGAATTCGAGGGCGAGGACGCCGATGTCGTGCGTCAGGCGATCGACATCGTCGTACGTTCCCAGCTGGGTTCGACGTCGATGTTGCAGCGCAAACTTCGGATCGGCTTTGCCCGGGCAGGCAGGGTGATGGACATCCTCGAGCGCCGTGGCATCGTCGGCCCCTCCGAGGGCTCCAAGGCCCGCGAGGTGCTGCTCACCGTGGAGGAGCTCGAGGCCATGGTGGGCGAGTCGATCGACGTTTGAGCCAGGTATCACGTTTCAGGCATCAGGTATCAGGCGGTTCCCTCGGAAACCTGGCACTGAAACCTGAGATCTCTCCGATAGAGTCTGCGCCCCATGGATCCCCTTCGCATGCTCGAGGTCGACGGTCGCCTGCTGGGACCCTCACCGCTCCCCATCGAGGAGATCCGCCGTCTGTTCGCCGCCCTGCTCACCGTCCGGGCCTACGACCACAAGGCGTCGGCGTTGCAGCGCCAGGGCCGGCTCGCGACGTATGCCCAGTTCGAGGGGCAGGAGGCCGCCCAGGTGGGCAGTGCGGCCGCCCTGCGGCCCGATGACTGGATGGTGGCAACGTACCGGGACGCCGCCGCGATGTGGATGCAGGGGTACCCCTGGGACAACCTGCTGTTGGGCCGGATGGGAGACGAGCGCGGAGGGGCGCCACCCGCCGGGGTGAACGTGCTGCCGCCGTCGATCACGGTTGGCGCCCACATGATCCATGCGGTCGGCCTGGGTTGGGCGGAGCAGATGCAGGGCACCGGCCGCATCGCCATCACCTACTTCGGCGACGGCGCCACGTCGGAGGGCGACTTCCACGAGGCCATGAACTTCGCGGGGGTGTATTGCACTCCGACGGTCTTCGTGTGTCAGAACAACGGCTGGGCGATCTCGATGAGCCGCGACCGCCAGACCGCGTCCGAAACGATCGCCGCAAAAGGCGCGGCCTACGGCGTGCCCGGTGTCCTGGTCGACGGCAACGACCTGCTGGCGGTGTTCGCAGCCACCAGGGACGCCGTCGATCGAGCCCGACGCGGAGCGGGGCCCACCTTGATCGAGGCCCTCACCCAGCGCATGGGACCGCACACCACGGCCGACGATGCCGGCCGGTACCGCGACGACGCCAGTCTCGAGGAGTGGCGACTCCGCGATCCGCTCGTGCGGGTGCGTCGCCACCTGCAGGGGGCCGGGTCGTGGTCCGAGGGCTGGGAGCACGAGGTCGTGACGGCGGCCGCAGCCGAGATCGAGGCCGCGGTCGGCCGGGCAGAGGCCCTGGCACCGTTCGGTCCCGGTGCCGCCTTCGACCGGATGTTCGCCCGACCGACCGCCGTGCTCGAGGCGCAGCGCGCCGCGTTGGCCCGCGACTCGGAGGAACGCCCGTGACCGAGATGAACATGGCTCACGCCCTCAACGATGCCCTGGCGGTGGCACTGGCCGACGACGAGCGGGTGGTGATGCTCGGCGAGGACATCGGCCTCACCGGCGGCGTATTCCGGGTCACCGACGGTCTCCAGGAGCGATTCGGGGCGTCGCGGGTCATCGACACCCCGGTGGCCGAGTCCGGGATCGTCGGAGCGGCGTTCGGCATGGCCCTCGCGGGACTGCGTCCCGTTGCCGAGATCCAATTCCTCGGCTTCTCATACCCCGGGTACGACCAGATCGTCAGCCACGTCGGCAGGATCCGCAACCGCAGCAACCACCGTTTCACCGCACCGCTCGTCATCCGCATCCCGTTCGGCGGCGGCATCGGTGCCGCCGAACATCACAGCGAGTCGAGCGAGGCGCTCTACGCCCACACCCCGGGGATCAAGGTCGTCGCCCCGGGGACACCGGCCGCCGCCAAGGGCCTGCTGCTCGCCGCCATCGAGGATCCCGATCCGGTGATCTTCCTCGAGCCGATTCGGGTGTACCGGGCGATCAAGGAGGATGTCCCCGAAGGCCGGTACACGCTTCCCCTCGGTGTGGCCGAGGTGATCAGGTCCGGAACCGATGTCACCCTGGTCGCCTACGGGGCGATGCTGCGCGACGCGGGGCGCGCCGCCGAGGCGCTCGCCGGAGAGGGCGTGTCGACCGAGGTGATCGACCTGCGAACCCTGTCTCCGCTCGACTCCGCAACCGTGGTCGCCTCGGCCGTCAAGACCGGGAGGGTCGTGGCGATCAGCGAGGGCCATCGCACGGCCGGTATCGCCTCCGAGGTGGCGGCGATCGTGCAGGAGCAGGCTCTCTACTCCCTGCTGGCCCCGGTGGAGCGGGTCACCGGATGGGACACCGTGGTCCCGTTGAAGCGCACTGAGCGGGATCACATCCCGAGCGTGGCTCGCATCGTGGCCGCCGCCCGCCGGACCTTGGAGGGCTGATGGCATTCGAGTTCCATCTGCCAGACATCGGAGAGGGCTTGGCGGAGGCAACCATCGTGTCGTGGCGGGTTCCGGTCGGCGGACGGATCGGGCTCGACGAGCCGATGGTCGAGATCGAGACCGACAAGGCGGTGGTGGAGATCCCCGCCCCGCGTCCCGGGGTGATCCTTCATCACGGCGCCCCCGAGGGCGCCACCATCGCCGTTGAGGCCTTGCTCGTGGTGATCGGTGAAGAGGGCGAGGCGTGGAAGCCTGCTCCGGCCGCGCCCCTGCGCCCAACCGTGGGGAGGGAAGCCCCGGCACGTCCCATCGTGGGAGACCTCGAGGAGGCGGCAGCAGCAGCAGGAGTGTCGGTGGCTTCGGGGCGCCCGCGGGTGCTTCCGGTGCTGCGGCGACTCGCCACAACGCTCGGGGTCGATCTGGCTTCGGTGCGGGGCAGCGGTCCCGGCGGTCGGATCGTGCGCGGCGACATCGAGGCGGCGGCGCGAGGAGCCGGACCCGTGGAGCGGGTGAGGATGTCGCCCACTCGTCTCGCCATCGCTCGCAATCTGACCCGGGCATGGCAGGAGATCCCGCACGTCACGACCTTTGGCAGCGCCGATCCCACCGAACTCCTCGCCACACGATCGCGACTCGGAGCGACCGCGCCCACGCCGCTCGAGGCCCTCCTCGTCGCTGCGGTGATCCCCGTACTCGTCCGGTTTCCCGAGTTCAATGCGTCGGTCGAGGGCGACCACGTCGTGTTGCGCAAGCATTACGACATCGGGATCGCCGTGGACACGCCGGACGGGCTGATGGTCGCGGTGGTCCGCGCCGCCGACTCCCGTGACACCGCCGGCATCGCCGCGGAGATCGTCCGACTGGCGGCTGCGGCGCGATCGCGGACCATCGCCGCCAGCGATCTGCGCGGGGCCACGTTCACGATCTCCAACATCGGCGCCGTTGGTGGCGGATATGGCACTCCGATCATCCCCTACGGCACCACGGCCATCCTCTCGGTCGGCCGAGCGGATCCCAAGCCGGTGGTGCGCGCCGGTGCGATCGTGGTCGGTCGCGAGCTTCCGCTGTCGTTGTCGTACGATCATCGGGTCATCGATGGGGCGCGGGGTCGGGCCTTTCTCGGTGAAGTCATCGCCGCCATCGAGACCGCCTCCGGGTGACGGTGGACGGGCGCCGCCAGCGTCGTGCGGTGAGTGCGGCCGAGCAGGCGCTCACGGCTCTCGAGGTGGGTGATGCTGCCGGGGCGAGGCGAGCGGCGCGCGAAGCCACCGAGCTCGATCAGGTCGGCGCCTTTGGTGAGTTCGCACGTGCGGTGGATCGCGCCGCCGCCGACCTCGACGCCGCCGGCACGGTCACGGAGCGCTCCTGGGTCCAGATCGTCGGGTCCCTCGACGCCGGGCCGCTGCGATCGCGGGTGGAGGCACACCGGAGCGGCGCCTAGGGTCGCGCGACTTCGGGGGGTTCGAGATCGGCGAACCGATCGATGTCGCGCAGTTCGGGGAACCGCACCCACCACAGTCCCACGATGGCGCACGTGAGGACACCACCCAGTACCACTGCCGGGGCGACGCCGAGCAGATGCGCGGCCACGCCCGATTCGAAGGCCCCGAGTTCGTTCGAGGCCCCGATGAACACGTTCTCGACGGCGGTCACCCGGCCGCGCATGGCGTCGGGAGTGGCGAGCGGGACGATCGTCGCCCTGATGAACACGCTCACCGCATCGGCGCCGGCCAGCACGACGAGCGAGGTGAACGCCACCAGGTACGACGTGGTGAGTCCGAATGCGATCGTGGCCACACCGAAGATGGTCACCACCACCAGGAGCACCCGACCAACGGCTCGTCTCACCGGACGCACGGCCAGGACGAGGGTGATCAGGATCGCGCCAAACCCTGGAGCGGCCCGAAGCCAGCCGTATCCGATGTTGCCGACTCCGAGGCGTTCGTCGGCGATGGCCGGCAACAGGGCATACGCCCCGCCGAAGAGAACGGCGAACAGGTCGAGTGCGATCGCCCCGAGGAGCACGCGGTTGTGTCGCACCAGGCGCAGGCCCTCCATGGCGTGGCGCAGACTGGGCCGCTGCTCCGCCGGGGTCTTCTGCTGGCTCCGGGTGAGGTGCAGGGCGGAGACGGCGGCCGCGGCGATCCCGAACAGTGCCATGGCGCTGAGGTAGGGAAGCGCGGCGCCGGCGTCGTAGAGGAACCCCGAGCTCGCCGGGCCCACGATCATTCCCGCCTGCCAGGTCACCGAACCCAGCGCCACCACGCGGGGGAGCCCGCCTGCGGGGCCGACGAGCGGGGGCAGCGACCGGATCGCAGGACTCACGAAGGCACGGAACGAACCGAAGACGAACGCCAAAGCGAAGAGGGGAAGCGACGAGGTCGGCTCGGACCAGGCGTAGGCGGCAAGGGCGGCACTGCAGGCCGCCTCGCCCGCCAGCCCGATGGCGGCGACTCTCCTTCGATCGAATCGGTCGGCGACGGAGCCGGTGATCGGCACCAGCAGTGCCGCCGGCAAGAACTCCGCCAGACCCAGGAGTCCGAGGGCGAGTGCCGATCCGGTGACGTCGTAGACCTGTTTGGCCAGAGCCGTCGCCTGCAGGAAGGAACCCAGCGACGCCACGGAGGCAGCGACCAGGTAGGAGCGCACCGAGCGATCGGTCAGCACCGACCTGCCGGTGGGTCCCCCGGAGGTCGCCGGGTCCGGTGGGGCTGCGTCCACGAGGCGGGCAGGCTACCCGGGTGCCATCGCCGCCAGGGCGGCCTCGTGGAGGCGGCCGTTGCTGGCGACGGCATTGCCTCCGGAGATGGTCCGGTGACCGGCGAGATCGGTGAACCTGCCTCCCGCTTCTTCGACGATGAGGAGCAGCGGGGCGAGGTCCCACACCGCGGCCACAGGCTCGATCACGAGATCGATGGCTCCCTCGGCGAGCAGCATGAACGACCAGAAGTCCCCGAAGCCCCGAGTGCGGGCGCAGCGGCGGGAGAGCTCGAGGATCTGCCCGCCCATGCCTTGTTGTTCGTGGGTGACGATGGAGTTGATCGAAAGGTGGGCGTCCTCGATCCGATCGGTCGGCGAGACGCCGATGCGCCGACCATCGGCCCAGGCTCCCAGTCCGCGTCCCGCCCACCATCGGCTGCCCAAAGCAGGTGCGGAGACGACGCCGACCGCAATACCCTCCTGATCCTCGAGGGCGATCAGGGTGGCCCACACCGGCACACCGCGCACGTAGTTCACGGTGGCGTCGATGGGGTCGATGATCCAGCGCCTCGCGGTGGAGATTCCACTCGCTCCGTACTCCTCGCCGAGCACGGCGTCGCCCGGGACGACTCGTCCGAGGTGGGCACGGATCGCCACCTCCGCCGCGCGGTCGGCCTCCGAGACCGGCGTCAGATCGCTCTTGTGCTCCACGGCGAGATCCGCTGCCCGAAAGCGAGACAGCGTTGCGGCATCGGCGGCGTCGGCCGCTTCCAGGGCGACGCGCAGGTCGGTGGTGATCGACACCGGGGGATGTTCGCACACCTGGACCTGGCTACGGTTGCCGGTGGTGATCCACGACGACAACCCTTTCGCAGTGCCGGAGTCCGAACGCGACCCGGTACGTCGCGTTCGCGGCCGTGTCGTCGCTCCGGTGACGGTCGTGACCGCGGGAGCGGCCGACCGGCGAACCGGCTTGACCGTGTCCTCGCTGATGATCGCCGACGGCGAGCCGGGGCGGCTGCTGTTCCTCTGCGGGCGCAATGCCGATCTCGGCGACGTCATCGCGGCGGGTAGCGGGTTCGTGGTGCATGTCCTCGGAAGCGGCGACGAGTGGCTGTCCGATCGATTCGCCGGCATCCGACCCAGCCCTGGTGGTCTCTTCGCCGGCCTCGACGTGACCCAGGGTCCGTATGGGCCGGTCATCACCGGTGCGGCCACCCGCGCCGAATGCTCTCTCGTGGCGCTGTCGGACGCCGGGTGGTATCGACTCATCGAGGGCGTCATCGAGTCGGTGACCGTTGGGGATCCCACGGAGCCGCTCGTGCGGTTCCGGGGCAGGTACCGGAGGCTCGAACCCGGCGAGTAGCGTCGCACCGGCGCAGGTCCCCGCGGCTCGGGTCCTTCCTACACTTCCCCGAATGCCCTCCCGCACCCCCACGGTCTGGCTCACGACGCTCGGCTGCGCCAAGAACCAGGTCGACTCGGAGAAGCTCGAAGCCCGGCTCGCCGACGCGGGATACGGGCGCGCGGCCACGATCGAGTCCGCCGATGTCGTGATGGTCAACACCTGCGCCTTCATCGAAGCGGCGCGCCGCGAGTCGGTGGACACGGTGCTCGACCACGCCGATCGCAAGGGCCGCGGTGCCCAGCTGGTCGTACTCGGGTGCATGGCGCAGCGCTATCAGTCGGAGCTCGCCGGTCTGCTTCCGGAGGCCGATGCCGTGGTGGGGATGGAGCGCTACGGCGAACTGGTCGCCGACTTGGATCGGCTCACCGGGTGGCAGCCAGTGAGGCTGGCGACGAGCCCGATGGACATTCTCTACGAGGTGCGTCGGCCCACTCCGGCAACCCCGTACGCCTATGTGAAGGTGGCCGAGGGATGCGACAAGGGGTGCACGTTCTGTGCCATCCCGCAGTTTCGGGGAGCGCAGCGTTCCCGTGCCCCGGTGAACATCCGCGAGGAGATCGCCGGACTGTGTGCTGCGGGGGTGGGCGAGATCGTGCTCGTCGCCCAGGACCTGGCGGCGTTCGGGCGCGACATCGATGCCCCCGGGGGGATCGTCGAGCTGCTGCGATTCGTCGGCGACGTGGATGGTCTGCGCCGGCTTCGCCTGCTCTACCTCTATCCGCGCGAGGTATCCGACGCACTCATCGAGGAGATGGCGGGTAACCCTGTCATCGCCCCGTACTTCGATCTCAGCCTGCAGCATGCCGCCGGATCGCTCCTCCGCGCTATGCGGCGACCCGGCGACGGCGAGCGCCACCTCGACCTCATCTCGCGGATTCGCCGGGCGGCACCGGAGGCGGCGTTGCGATCATCGTTCATTGTCGGGTTTCCTGGCGAGACCGAAAGCGACGTCGACACGCTGGAACGATTCCTGCAGTCGGCCGAGCTCGACTGGGCAGGGTTCTTCGCCTACTCCCCGGAGGAGGGCACTCCGGCCGCGCTGCTGCCCGGTCGGCTCGACGACCTCGAGATCGCCGAACGCACCCGACGCCTCCAGGAGGTGCAGGAGCGCATCACCGCCGATCGCAACGCCAGGGCGATCGGCTCCGAGTTCGAGGTGGTGGTCGACCAGGTCGAAGACGGGACTGCGGTGGCGAGGTCGTATCGCGAGGCACCGGAGATCGACGGGGTGATGCTGCTCGACGAGGGCAAGCCAGGGGAGTGGCTGCGCGTGCGGGTGACGGCCTCGTATGGGTCGGAGTTGGCGGCCGAGGTGCTGCGGTGAACGTCGAAGTGCTCGCGGTCGGCACCGAGTTACTGCTCGGCCAGATCGTCAATGGCAACGCCGCCGAGATCGGCGATCGTCTCGCCTCCTGCGGCCTCGACCACTATCGCCAGACGGTGGTGGGCGACAACGTCGACCGCATCACCGCGGCGATTCGGGAGGCCACAGGACGCGCCGATGCGCTCATCATCACCGGTGGCATCGGACCCACGCAGGACGATCTCACCCGCGAGGCCCTCTGCGCCGCCGCCGGTGTCGCCATGGAGTTCTCCCAGGACTACGCCGATCAGCTTCGAGTGTGGTGGGAGCGTCGCGGCCGGGAGATGCCGGCTTCGAATCTGCGCCAGGCCGAGCACCCCGCAGGATCGGTGCTCATTCCCAACGCCAAGGGGACGGCCCCCGGCCTTCGATTGCGCATCGGCCGGTGCTGGGTCTTTGCGCTCCCCGGCGTGCCTCAGGAGATGCTCCCGATGGTCGACGAACACGTGCTGCCACATCTGGTGGCCGAGGCGGGAGAGGGCGGGGTCATCAGCAGTCGGCTGCTGCGCACGTGGGGTGAATCGGAGTCACGCATTGCCGAGATCGTGGGTGACCTCTACACCGGTCACACCAACCCCACGCTGGCCTTTCTGGCGAGTGGCGGCGAGATCAAGCTGCGCCTGACCGCTCGTGCCGCCAACCCGGCGGCCGCCGAGACACTCATCGCTCCCGTCGAGGCCGAGATCCGTCGCCGACTTGGCCGGTTGGTGTTCGCCACCGGGGATGACACCATCGAGCGAGTCGTGCTGCGGCTTTGTGCGGAACGCCGGTGGAGCCTGGCGACCGCCGAATCCGCCACCGGCGGGCTGGTGGCGGCGGCCCTCACCGCCGTGCCCGGATCATCGGCCGTGGTGCGGGGTGGGGTGGTGGCCTACCACCCGGACCTCAAGACAACCACGCTCGGGGTGTCGGAAGCGACGGTGGCGCGATTCGGCCTCGTGAGCGCGGAAACCGCCCTGGAGATGGCGGCGGGTGCCCGCCGCGTGCTCGCCGCGGACGTGGCGGTGGCGGTGACCGGCTCGGCCGGTCCCGACACGCTGGAGCAGCCCGCGGGGACGATGGTGATCGCGGTGGCGACACCGGAGGGCTCCCGGGCGCGGGTGTCGCGGTGGCCCGGTGACCGCGAACGCGTTCGGGTGTTCACGACGACGGCGGCGCTGCACCTGCTCCGACTCGGAGTCACCGGGGAGTGGTGGAGCGGGTGAGGATCTTTGTCGCGGTGCCGGTGCCCGATGAGGTGCGCCATCGGATCGTCGCCGTGCTCGGCGCCGCGGTCGATCACATTCCCGGGAAGGTGGTGCGGCCGGGGAACTGGCACATCACCCTTCGCTTTCTGGGCGAGATCGAGGAGGTCGCCTACGAACTCCTCGTGGCGCGTCTCGCCGAAGCGGACCTCGGGGCGAAGTTCCGGCTGCGCTGGGGTGGACTCGGTGCCTTCCCAAGAGCCGACCGGGCCACGGTGCTGTGGATCGGTCCCGATCGCGGGGGCGAGGCGCTCGGAGCCCTCGCCGTCGCCGTCGACGCCGCCGTCGATCGCGCCGGTTTTCCCCCGGAGGACCGCCCGTTCAACCCCCACCTGACCCTCAGCCGCTTGCGGCCCGCCGAGGATGTCGCTGCGCTGGTGGGGGCCACGGCCCCCTTCGGGATCACGATGGAGGTCGATCGGGTCACCGTGTATCAGAGCCGGCTGGGTAGCGGCGGGGCGGCGTATCGCATCCGCGAGGAGATCCCGCTGGATCCGCGCTGAGGTTGCTTGGCATCGAACAGATGTTCGGCTATCGTTCCGCCATGGCTCGGAATAGCATTCGTGTGATTCGCCGCTTGGTGTCATACCCCGCGGATACGTTGTCCTCATGAGCAAACCCGGAAGGAGTCACGCCGTGGAAGACAAGTCTCTCGAGATGGCCCTGTCGCAGATCGAGCGCCAGTTCGGCAAGGGCGCCATCATGCGCCTCGGCGCCGACAACGTGCAGAAGATCGGTGCCATCTCGACCGGCGCCATGGCGCTCGACCTGGCTCTCGGCATCGGCGGGGTCCCCCGGGGGCGGATCGTCGAGATCTTTGGCCCGGAGAGCAGCGGCAAGACCACGCTGGCGCTGCACATCGTCGCCGAGGCACAGCGCAACGGTGGCATCGCTGCCTTCATCGACGCCGAGCACGCCCTCGACCCCGGTTACGCCGCGGCACTGGGCGTGGACGTCGACGAGCTGCTCATCTCCCAACCCGACACCGGCGAGCAG
>CAYYIA010000039.1:0-10450 GCA_964471875.1 uncultured Acidimicrobiia bacterium | reverse complement strand
ACCTTCGGTGAGGTCGAAGGCACCGTCGAGGTCGGCGAGCGCCCGGAGGACTCCCGGGTCGACGTCGCCATCAAGGTGGCCGGTGTGGACACCGGCTTCGCCGATCGCGACGCGCACTTGCGCAGTCCCGACTTCTTCGATGTCGCCAACCACCCGGTGATGCGGTTCGTCAGCACCTCGGTGGAGCCACACCATCACGCCTGGCGTCTCCACGGCGAACTCACCATCAAGGACGTCACCCGTCCGGTGACGCTCGACCTCGACTTCGAGGGAGTCGCCACCGACCCGTGGGGAAAGCCGCACGCCGCCTTCTCCGCACGCACCGAGATCGATCGCGAGGAGTGGGGCCTCAATTGGAACGTGGCCCTCGAAGCCGGCGGCTGGCTGGTGTCGAAGAAGGTGACCATCGAGATCGAGGCGCAGCTGGTTCCGGCGTCGTAGCCGACGACCGTGTGGCCCGGATCGCTTCGCGGCGAGCCGGGCCACACGGCGCGGTCACACGGGCGAATAGAACCTGTGCCGCGCCCACAGTGCGACGTACACCAGACCCACCAACACGGGCACTTCGATCAACGGCCCCACGACTCCGGCAAGGGCCTGTCCCGACGTCACCCCGTACACCCCGATGGCAACGGCGATGGCGAGTTCGAAGTTGTTCGACGCCGCGGTGAAGGCAAGTGTCGTGTTGCGGGGATATCCGATCCCGAGGCGCAAGCCCACTGCAAACGCCAACGCCCACATGAGACCGAAATACACGAGCAGGGGTAGCGCGATGCGGGCAACATCCAGCGGACGCGCCGTGATGGTCTCACCCTGAAGGGCGAAGAGCACCACGACCGTGAACAGCAGTCCGTAGAGCGCCCACGGGGCGATACGGGGGAGGAACCGGGTCTCATACCACTCCACCCCGCGAGCACGCTCCCCCCAGACCCTGGTGAGCCATCCGGCGACGAGGGGAACACCCAGAAAGACGAGCACGATGCGGGCGATCTCCCATAGGGACACCTCGAGGGTGTCGGTCTCCAGCCCGAGCCATCCGGGGAGGAGCTGCAAGTAGAAGTAGCCGAGCAGCGAGTAGGCAGCGATCTGGAAGATCGAGTTGAGCGCCACCAGGACCACGGCGGCCTCCCGGTCGCCACAGGCGAGGTCGTTCCAGATCAGCACCATGGCGATGCAGCGAGCCAGTCCGATGATGATCAGTCCGGTGCGGTACTCGGGGAGATCGGGCAGCAGCGCCCAGGCGAGGGCGAACATGAGCGCCGGTCCGATCACCCAGTTCAGCACTAGCGAAGTCACGAGCATGGTCCGATCGGCGGCCACCTCGGCCACCTTCGAGTAGCGCACCTTGGCGAGCACCGGGTACATCATCACCAGCAGTCCGAGGGCGATCGGCAAGGACACCGAGCCGATGCTGATGGTGTCGAGGGCATCGTTCAGGTCGGGGAGCAGGCGCCCCAGTGCGAGGCCGGAGGCCATGGCGAGCACGATCCACGCCGGTAGGAAGCGGTCGAGGCGCGACAGTCGCGACAGGACGGCGGGTTCTTGGGATCGACGGGTCACGGACACGGGGCGGATCAGTCCTCTGTCAGCAGCGTCACCAGTTCGGCGACGGCGGGGACGCGTCCGGTCATCACGACCTTGTCGTCGACGACCAATGCCGGCGTGTTCATCACCCCGTACCCGGCGATGACGGCGTAGTCCGTGATCAGCTCGGCGGTTGGGGTTGCCCCGATCTGGCGCAGGGCCTCGTTGGCCCTGTCCTGGAGGGTGTGGCAGTTGCCGCATCCGGCACCGAGGACCTTTACCTGCATGGACGTTCCTTTCTCACAACACCGCGTTGAACAGGTAGCCGACGAGCCCGATCCCGGTGCCGACGACCCCGATGAAGACGGCCAGCAACCGCGGACGCAGCACCCGGCGCAGCAGCACCATCTCGGGCAGCGAGAGGGCCACCACCGACATCATGAACGCCAGCGAAGTACCGAGGGCGACCCCTTTGGCATGGAGAGCCTCGACGAGGGGGACGGTTCCGGCCGCGTTCGAGTAGAGGGGGATGCCAAGCACCACGGCAATCGGAACCGCAAGAGGGTTGTCCGCTCCGGCGTACCGGGCGAAGAGATCCTCGGGCGCCCAGCCGTGGATGAGTGCGCCGATCGCGATCCCGGCGAGGAGGTACGGCCAGACCCTGTGGACGATCGTCCTGACCTCGGCGCGTCCCAGGGCGAACCGCTCGCCCCACGAAGGTCGCCGGATGGCGACGGTGGATGCTCCCACCGTCGTGGCGTACACGAACGGCTCCACCCACCGTTCCATGCCGAGGCGGTCGATCACGATCCCGGCTGCCAAAGCGATGACGAGTCCGGTGGAGACGTAGAGCGCCGCCACGTCCCACCCGAACGATGCCGCCACCAGCACCACCGCTACTTCGTTGACCAGCGGGCTGGCGATGAGGAAGGTCATCGTCATCCCGAGGGGTACGCCGGCGGCGACGAAGCCGATGAACACGGGCACCGCACTGCAGGAGCAGAAGGGCGTGGCCACCCCGAGTGCCGCGGCGAGGAGGAACCCGATCGCCCGACCCCGGCCGCCGAGCATCTCCCGGGTGCGCTCCACGGAGATGAAGGTGCGCAGCACCGCCACCATGAAGATGATCCCGGTCAGCAGCAGCCCGATCTTGACGGTGTCGTAGAAGAAGAAGTGCACGCCGTCGCCGAGCCGGGTCTCGGCCTCGAGCCCGAGCCGCTCGAAGACCACCCAGTCCCAAACCGAACGGTTCACTGCGTACGCGGCCACCATTCCGACGGCAATGACGCCGGCCATGACCCAGGGCCGCGCGACGGTTCTCCGGCCCTCTGCGGTGCGCAGTCCGGTCTCGGTCAAACGCCCTCCTCGGTGGGGATGGCGGAGCGGAGTGCCGCGAGTGCGTCCCCCGCCAGTCGGTAGTCGACCCAGCGACCTCGCCTCGAGGCGATCACCACACCCGACTCCCGCAGCACCCGCAGGTGATAGGAGAGGAGATTCGGGGCGGCATCGACGCGTTCGAGCAGCTCGCACACGCAGCGTTGCCCTCCGGCCAGTTCGCCGAGGATGCGAAGGCGGATCGGGTCCCCGAGGGCGGCAAAGGCCGAGGCCACCGTTTCGACCGGCGTTGATGCAATGGATCTTGAAGTCACGAGGGCATCCAATCACGGCGAGCCCTTCCGGGGCAGGGCCGGAAGTCCCCGCGGCTGGCACGGTCGACACAGCCGCCCGTCCTACCCTGATCGGGCGCAGCCCAGGGAGGTCACATGTCGATCCGTCGGTGGTCCCGGTTCGTCCTCCTTGCCCTGGTCATCACCGCCTGCGACTCCGGAGGCAGCACCGTCACGACGGCACCGACGTCGACCACGGGCGCGGTCACCACATCCGCTGCGGCCACGACCACGACCTCGGCAACCACCACCTCGATCGTCGGGGTGGACGCCATCGCCCTTCCTGTCGCCGGAGAGGCCATGGGACCGGAATGGGTCGAGGACCTCTTCATCCCCTACGGCGACACCGAGGACACCCTTGGCACCAGCCCCGGTGGTGAAGGCGGTTCGATGGACCTCGGACCCGAATACGGGGCGCAAGGTCCCGACGGCACGTGGTGGTTCCTCGACGCCGCCAAGACCCGGCTCGCCCGGTACTCGCCGGACGGGACGTTCCTCGATGCAATGCCCATACCCGAGGACGTGCTCGTGGGCGGGGTGTACTTCCAGTTCCAACTGCCGCGGGTGCTCGCCGACGGCACGTTGGTTGCCATCGGACACCGTGCGGATCACAGCGTGGTGTTGCGGGCGGACGCCGACGGCATCGATCAGGTCGATCTCCCCGGCATCGTGGTGCCGCGCGTCGACGACGGTGTCATCGCCTACGGCTTCGATGATCTCGGGGTGCTCCAGGCGGTCGATCCCATCGCCGGGACGATGACACCCACCGAGTGGCTCGTCACCCAGACCGGAGCGCGGTTCCTGCTCGAGATGACCGTGGATGGCCTGCGCATCGTGCTCCCCGACGCCGCGGTGCCGGTCGATCGGGTCTTGCCCCTCGTCACCGCCGCCGATGAGGACATCCCGGCCTTCGGCTCCATCGAAGCTGCCACCACGGCCGACGGGCGCATCCACGTGCTGCTCCTCGGAGCCTCCTCGGTCGACGAAAGCCTGCAGTTGGGTGGCTACCTGACCATCCTCCCCGATGGCACGGTGACGCCGGTGGTGGCGGTGCGGAACCCCTTCACGCTCTCGGATCCGGGCAGCCCGGCGCATCTCGGTGCGGCCTTCGGTGCCACCGAACCATGGTTGATGGTGGTGGACCTCGACGGGGTCCGGGTCTATCGGCCGGCCGCATGATCGAACTCCGCCCCGGCGGTGTCGCCCACGGCGGTGAAGCCGTTGCCCGTGTAGAGGGGAAGGCCCACTTCGTCGAGGGGGCGATGCCGGGGGAGCGAGTCCTCGGTGAGGTCGTCAAGGATGGTGGCTCGTGGGCGCGAGTGGAGTTGCGGCGCATCCTCGAGCCATCCCCGCACCGGATCGAACCACCCTGCCCGCACTTCGGGGTGTGCGGCGGGTGTCAATGGCAGTACGCCGCCTATCCGGAACAGCTCGTGTGGAAGCGCGACATCCTCGCCGGCCAACTCTCCCATCTCGGCAAGATCGCCGAACCGCCGGTGCGTGACACGCAGGTGGTGGGACCGCCCTTTGGGTATCGCAACCGCGCCGACTTCCGGGTTTCCGGCGGTCGGCCGGCGTTCCATCGCCGCCGCAGCCATGACCTCGAACCGATCGACGAATGTCTGCTCCTGCATCCCGCCCTGGCCGAGCTCCACTCCCGCATCGCCGACCTCGGAGAGGTGACAGCCATCACCCTCCGGATCGCGGTGGAGACTGGAAAGCGACTGGCTGTGATCGAGGGTCAGGTCCCACCTGGTGCCGCCGACTGGGGATGCTCGGTGTCGTACCGGCGTCGCAGCCGGCTCACCGCGGTGATCGGCGACGGAACCATCCGGGAGACGGTGGGTGGGGTCACCTTCCGGATCACCGGCGACGCCTTCTTCCAGAACAACACCGCCGGAGCCGGGGCGCTCGTCGAACTGGTGCGCGAGGCGCTGGTCCCCCGGGTGGGCGACACCCTGCTCGATGCCTATGCCGGTGGCGGCCTGTTCGGGATCACCGTCGGGCGAGGCGTCGCCGCGGTGATCGCCGTCGAGTCCGATCCCGTTGCGGTCTCCGATCTCCGCCACAACGCGGAGTCCGCTGGTCTCGGTATGCGCATCGTCGAGGGCGCCGTCGAACACGCCGTCCCGACGCTCGGCGGACGATGGGATCTCGTCGTGGTCGATCCACCCCGCGACGGCCTGGGAGTCGAGGGGGTGGCCGCGATCGCCTTGGGCGGTCCTCGCTCGATCGCCTACGTGTCGTGCGATCCGGCGTCACTGGCTCGCGACTGCCGGTACCTGGCCGAGCGCGGGTACCACCTGGAGTGGGCGGCGCCGGTGGACCTATTCCCGCAGACGTTCCACATCGAGACCGTGGCGGCGTTCAGTAGGGGGTGATTCAGCGCGGCGCGTCGGTGAACAGGATCCACTCGCCGTCCGGAGACGGCGTTCCGTAGGGGAACGGCCCGACCTCCGTACGAGCCCCGTCGACGACGTCGATGGCGACCAGCGTCGTGCCGTCCACGGTGACAAACAGCTGCGAGCCGTCACCCGACCAGGCGGGGAGCACCCCCGGTCCGAAGTCGACGAGGATGCCGGAGGCGAGGTGAAGTACCCCGATGCGGCTCCCGGCGGTACCAACCGCGATCATCGAACCATCGGGTGACCACGCCGGGAACCCCACCGGATCTGCGAGGAGGAGGTCGGTCGCACCGGTGGTGGCATCGACTGCCCACAGCTCCCCGAGGCCGTCGAATCCGCTGCCGCGCACGAAGGTGATGCGATTCCCGCCCGGTGACCAGTCGAGTGCCCGTACATCGCCGGTATCGGTGATGCGGTCGATGACTCCCGTGGTCAAGTCCATGATGTGGACATCGAACTGCGGGGCGGTGAGGAGTTCCTCGGCGCCGCGGTCGCTCATGAAGGCGATGCGGCTTCCATCTGGGGACCAGTTTGGTCCGGCATCGACGGCCCAGTCAAGGGTGAGTCGGCGCAGGTCGCTGCCGTCCGACTGCATCACGTAGAGCTCCGCGTTGAGGTCACGGAAGCTGTGAAACGCGATCTGCGTCCCATCAGGCGACCAGTGTCCGGCAAGATCGTTGCCGGAGTGTGGGACCAGCGCGACCCGCCCGGATCCATCGGGGTGTGCCAGAAAGAGGTCGGGGGGGCAGGGGCACTCGTCGATGGAATCCCCGCTGGCCGGGAACACGAACATCTGATTCAGGTCGGCGGCCGGCACCTGGCGATCCACGAGCGCTGACGTGTCGTGGGTGATCACCACGACCATGTCGAGGCTCGGGACAACCCTGATGTCCTGGCCGCCGTATCCCGAGGCATTCCAGATCCGGGTGCCGTCGAGGTCGTTGATCCACCAATGGAGGGCGTACGAGACCTCGATGCCGAGTCGGCTGAGGCTGGGCAGGGGGAGGTCGAAACGGGGATCGACCATGGTCTCGATCCACTGCCGGGGGACCAGCTGACGACCCTGCCACCGGCCCCCGTCGAGCACGAGCTGTCCGATCCGGGCGAGTTCGCGCGGCGTGAGGAAGGCGCTGTTGCCCCCGGTCACGCTTCCCTCAGCGTTCTCGTGCCAATGGTCGACGTCGATCCCGAGTGGGGTGAACAGTCGGGCGTGGGCGTAGCGGCACAGCCCGCCGGGAACCACCCGATCGAGGGCCAGGGCCAGGAGATCGGAGCCGCCGGAGTTGTAGTTCCACACGGTGCCGGGCTCGGCGATGCGCTCGGCGTGGAGCAGCGCTTCGATCATCGTGGTGCCCTCGTAGGGCGACACCTCGTCGTCCCAGTCGAGACCCGACGACATCGACAGCAGCTGCTCGACGGTCACGGCGGCGACCGCCGACCCCGCCACCACGTCGGGAATGACCTCGCCGATGGGGATGTCGGTGCCGGGGAGGTGACCGTCGGCGATGGCGAGGCCGACGAGGAGGCTGATGAAGCTCTTCGTCGCCGAGTGCGGATTGCGGGCATCGGTCGGCCTGGCGCCATTGAAGTACTCCTCCACGATGAGCCGGCCATGACGGACGATGAGCAGGCTGGTCAACCGGGGGGCACGGCCAACCTCGACGATCGCCCGGTCGAGAAGGGCGGTGTCGAGGCTGACCGACTCCGGGGTTGCCGTTGACCAGTCGGTCAGGCGCTCGTCCACGTAGATGTTGCTGGCCGGATACAGCAGGCCGGCTTCGTCGGGCCGTCCGTTCACACACCGCCGATCGGCGGGATATCGCATCGCTCCGGGCGATTCCGAGGTGGCGGTGCATGCGCTCGCCACCAGGGTGAGGGCAATCCACCACACGATCCGCGCTCGAACCGATCCGACCATGCGGCGATTGTCGCCGACCACCATTACGAGACCGTTCCGATCAGTGTCCGACGCCGGTCAGGCCGAGTTCCGTGAGCCGAACCCGCACTCGTTCCACCGCCTCGGGGGTGGTCTCCGGCCACAGTCGGGCTCTGTCGCGGGTGCCGGCGTGCCGGAACGCCATCACCCGCACCGGGACCGAGGGGTTCACCCCGGCGACGAATTCGGCCCACGCTTCGAGATGCGACGGCGTGTCGGTGACACCCTCCACCACGAGCAGGCGCACCTCGGCCAGTTTGTCCGCATCGGAGAGAAACCGGATGGTCTCTTTCACCTGGGCGTTGTCGTGGCCGGTCATCCGCTGGTGCAGATCAGAGGTGGCGGCCTTGAGGTCGACCATGGCCCCGTCCATCACCGGGAGCAGGGGCTTCCACCGCGTCGGTGGCAGGGTGCCGTTGGTGTCGACCAGCGTGGTGAGGTGACCGAGCGTCGCATCCGACTTGAGGGCGGCAAACAGCGCCGCCAAGGCATCGGCCTGCATCGTGGGCTCGCCGCCGGTGACCGTGATCCCGCTGAGGAAGGGGGCAAGAGGTCGGATCTCCTCCACCACCGTTTCGACCGCTGCAACCCTGATGGCGGGGTCGGCGTCGATGGGACACACCGTCACACACACCTTGCACCGATCACACGACGCCGCGTCGTAGGCGACCACGCCGGGGGCAGGAAAGGACAGGGCTCCGTGAGGACACACCGGGACGCAGGCTCCGCAGGCGTCGCAGCGGCCGATGGTGGTGGGGTTGTGACAGGCGGTGCAGTCGAAGTTGCATCCCTGGAGGAACAGCACGTAGCGATTGCCCGGGCCGTCGACGGCGCTGGAGCGGACCACTCCGGCGATCTCCAGCACTGGCGTCCCCGGCGGGATCACCACCGGGTGATGGAGGAGGAGAGGACCCCGAGGCGGGGAGGTCACCGGATGAGGGCGCCGAGGCGGGGGTCGAACTCGGTGCTGATCACCCGGGGCACCCGGTCCAGCAATCCCCAGTTCTCCACCGAGTCGGCGCCGAGGACGGTGCTGTTGATGCGCGACCCCTCGGCGCGGAGCCGCTCGATGTCGGAGAGCCGCACCATGTAGCCGGTGACCCTCACCAGATCGCATCCCTCGACATTGAAGGTGATCTCCCGCATGCCGTGCGCAAAGGCGCCCTTGGCGACGTCGGCGATCGCCGCCGGGTTCGCCCGCACCGATGACTCCAGGGCGAAGATGTCGCTGATCCCGGAGGCGAACCGCTGATGGTGGGGGGCGACCGTCAAGATGTGGTCGACGAGTTCCGGGTCCTCGCCGATGGGCACGCGGGCTCCGGCGGTCACCCCGACGTCCTCGCCGATTCCCGACTGGGCATGCAGCGTCGCTCTCCCGTTGCGGCAATGCGGCATCTCCCGCCGTTCGACGGCCGTGGCGATCACGTCGATGATCGAACGGGTGAGTTCGGCCGCCTCCTCGTCCCTTCCGTACCGCTTGTCGCCGAGCAGACCATTGACGAGTTCCGCGGTGCCGTAGATCCCGAACATGGCGGTGAAGCGTTCCGGCCGAAGCAGACCCTCGCGCACCAGGAACGAGTGCTCGTAGAACTTCGCCTCTTCGACGAGGTAACGGACCCGGGCCTCGATGACCTCGAAGGTGAGTTCGATGTGGGCGGGAAGGGTCTCGGTGAGGTACTGCTCGATCGAACCCGAGTGCCGCTCGCCGCTCACCTTGAGGTTGAGCCGCGTCAGGGTGTGGGAGCCGCCGCCCAGAGGGAGGGTGTTGTAGCAGCTGACGACCCCGTATCCCTCGGGGAAATCGCGCCGGATCACCGGGTCGTTGGCGATGTGCGGCTTGTTGACCGCGGCGATCCCGTCGGCGGCGGCCAGAAGCAGCGCCTCGCCGCTGACCGCGGGATCCCACTTCAGGGTGAGATTGGGGACCACCTGGGCCAGGGCGCGGTCGACCCGCAGCACCGACCGGGCCACCGGGTTGTCGGTGGGTCCGATGTTGGCGTGGGCGAAGGCGTCGGGGATGGTCCGGTCCAGGAACCTCCACAACCGGGTGATGATGCGATCGAGCCGGTCCGCGGTCCACGACTCATCCCAGAAGGGCATGAGGAGCGCATCGATGTCGCCGAAGTACACCGGGTAGGTCGTGATTGATGGGACGTGGTGATAGAGGATCTGGAGGAGTTCGACGGCGTCCTCGAGGTCTTTGGCGGGCTCGAGCTCGAGAAACTCTGAACCATCGCGCAGTGCCACGGCGTAATCAGGGAGCAGGTACCGCGGCCGATAGGGGGCCGGGCCTTCGCGCAGGTCGCTCACCAGCCCGGACTCCATGGCCTCGTCGGCGGCAGTGGAGAGCTTCGGGTAGGGAAGAGCGCCCTCGGCGAGCAGGGCGAGTTGCTGCACCCGTTGCCGGTAGGTCAGCTTCGGAGCGGTCACGACCGCCGAGACCTGGTCCTGGAAGGAGTCTCCCATGAGGGGAGGGTACCCGATGAGGGATGGCAGGTGGCAGTGTTCCGCACCGGGTGCCGGGCACCGGGTGCCGGATCAGCGGGAAGCCCGTGCTCGGTATCGAGCGCATTGCGCATTGCTCATTGCCCATCGCCCAGTCTTGCCAATTGCCAATCGCCAATTGCCAGGCGGCCGCCGCCGCAAGGCCTTCCGCCCCTGGCCTTGGCGCCCTCCGAAGCGCACGCTTGCGGATGGATCTACGTGTGAGGAGACCATGAGGTATCAGGTCGAACGCGGCCAGGATGGCCGCTGGGCGATGCGTGAGGTGTGGAAGCGCGGCGCTGCGGTTCTGTCCGACCCGTTGCTCAACAAGGGCACTGCCTTCAGCCATGAGGAGCGCGGGCTCTTCGACCTCGAGGGGCTGCTTCCCACCGAGATCACCGACCGCGACACCCAGGTGAGTCGCGCCTTCGAGC
>CAYYIA010000038.1:0-10538 GCA_964471875.1 uncultured Acidimicrobiia bacterium | reverse complement strand
CTACGGACCCTGGCTGCGCGACACCGTCGTGATCATCCTCATCGCCTACCTCGCCAAGTTCTGGGCGCTGGCACATCGGGCCATTGCCGGCTCATCCGCGATCGTCGACCGTGACGCGGTTCGCTCCGCGCGCGTCTCCGGAGCCACCCGGTCCATGGCGCTGCGCCGGGTGGTGCTGCCGATGCTCAGACCGGCACTCGTCGCTGCCTGGGTACTGGTCTTTCTCTTCGGCCTCCACGAACTGACCATGTCGAGTCTGCTCTACGGCCCGGGCACTGCCACCCTTGCCGTCGTGACCCTCGAAGTGCAGCAACTCGGCGATGTCTCCGTCACCGCGGCGTTGGCCGTGCTGCTCACCGTGCCCGGGGTCGTGGCCGCCGTGATGATGGGGCGGCGCCGGGGGGCGACATGACCGCCGCGCTCGAGGTGCGCGGCCTCGTCGTCCACGCCGGTGGTCGCGAGATCCTCTCGGGTGTGGACCTCGACGTGGCCACCGGCGAGGTGGTGGCCCTGCTCGGTCCCAGCGGAAGCGGCAAGACGACGCTGCTCTCCGCCATCGCGGGGTTCGTTCCCGTGTCTGCCGGGGAGGTGCGTATCGGCGGCCGGGTGGTCGGTCCCGATGTGCCTCCGGAGAAGCGGTCGGTCGGGTTCGTCTTCCAGAGCTATGCGCTGTGGCCGCATCTCGACGCCCGTGACACGGTCGCCTTTCCGCTGCGAGCGATCGGAGTGGATGTCGCGGCAGCGCGGCGGCGTGCCGACGAACTCCTCGCCGCCATGGGGATCGCCGAGCTGGCCGGGAGACACCCTGCCGAGATGTCCGGAGGACAGCAGCAGCGGGTCGGTGTGGCCCGGGCATTGGCCCGGGACGCCACGCTCTATCTCCTCGACGAGCCGACGGCACATCTCGATGCGGCAACGCGAGGATCGGCCGAGGCCGAGATCTCAGCGCAACGCGTCGCCCGGGGCGCCGCCGCGCTGTACGCCACGCACGACCCCGCCGAGGCACTTGGCGCCGCCGACCGTGTGGCCCTGATGCGGTCCGGACGCATCGTGCAGATCGGCTCCCCGATCGAGGTGTACGAACGGCCGGCGGATGAGTGGGCGGCGCGGATGACGGGAACGGTGTCGATCATCGCCGGCGAGATGGGCCGTGTGGTGGTGCGGCCGGAGTGGGTGCGTCTCGACGGGTCGCAGCCAGGTGCCGTGACCGCGGTGCGGTTCCGCGGTTCGTACACCGACATCACGCTGTCGACGGCGCTCGGCGACATCGAGGCACGAGTCCCGGGTCCGCCGCGACACCGCATCGGCGAGGCGGTGGGGTGGGAGGCGGAGCGGGTGTGGGAGTTGCGGGGAGGGTGAGGACCAGGCGGTTGATCCGAGTGGGTGACTAGCTTCCTGCCCCGTGGACTCCTTGACGCTTCCCGAACTACGTCCGGACTTCGAAGCCACGCGGGCGACGCTTCACGCCTACGCACTGGTCGTGGGTGCCGTTCCGCGAGCACACGCCGAGCCCTTGCCGCACTGGTGGCACCTCGGGATGGTGCTGTATCCGGAGGGCCTCGCCACGAGCCCGATCCCGCTCCCTGGCGGTGCGGGGCTCCGGCTTCGTTTGGATCTGGTCCGCCATGAGATCGTTGCCGCGGTGGGCGACGAAGTGGTGGAACGTCTCGACATGCGACGGGGGCTCTCGGCGACGGAACTGGCCGCGGAGCTCTTCGCGGTGACGGCGCGCCTGGGGCTCGCCGACGAATACGACCGGCTCAAGTTCGAGAACGACGATCCCCGCCGCTACGACCCTCATGCGGCCGGGGCGTACCTGGCCGCCTTCACCGCGGCTGAGGCGGTGCTGGCGCGGCACCGCTCGTGGTTGAACGGTCGGAACTCAGGATCTGCGCTCGGCGCCGTCCACGTCTGGCCGCACCACTTCGACATGTCGTTCGAGTGGTACGGCGATCGCGAGGTGATCCTCGACGGCGAGTCCTATCCGTCGCAACTCAACCTGGGTTTCGATCCCACCTGGGAGCCCTACTTCTACTCGAACCCCTGGCCGCTTGAACCATCACTGGTCGGGTCACCCCTGCCCCATGGGGCAAGGTGGCACACCGACGGGTGGCAGGGAACCATGCTTGATTACGAGGCCGTGCGGCGCGGCAACCCGGTCGTGATGGTCACCGACTACGCCCGCGCCGTGTTCGAACTGGCCGAGCCGACGCTCTAGACGGGAACCTTGGTGTCGGCGGGCAGGATCCCCTGTTCCCGCAGCCACGGCACCGTCGCGGCAACTCCGGCGGCGACGTCGTGCTTCGGAGTCCAACCGAGGACGGTGCGGGCCTTGTCCATCCTGTAGTTGATGGTCTTGTTGATCATCCGCATGTTCTTGGGCAGGTGGCGGCCGTAGGTGTTCTTCTTCTGGAACGGCACGATCACCGCGCCGATGGTGGCGACGAGCCCAGCCGGAATCCCGAGCCAGGACTCGTTGCCGACGAGGCGCCCGTAGGCGTGGAGGTACTGCTTCACGGTGGGCGAGGGGTCGACGGCGCAGTTGAACACTTCGCCGACGGCCTTGGGATGCGTTGCCACGGTGACCATGAGATCGACGAGATCATCGACGAACACCACGGGTTGAGAACCCTTGCCGTTGCCGATCATCTTGATGGGGCGGCTCATGGCCCGCTTCATGAAGGTGCCGGAGAAGTAGCGGCTGCCGGGACCGAATACGCCGGCGGGGCGGATGGCGACTGCCGCCATGCCCGTCTCTTTGGCGATACGCATCACGGCTTGCTCTCCCAGAGCCTTCGACTGGGAGTAGGCCTCGGGCTTGGGTGAAATCGGCCTCGACTCGGTGATGTCGCCGTCGGCGTAGCCGTAGACCGCCACCGACGACACGTGGACGAACCGGCCCACCTTGGCCCCGGCGGCGGCGCGGGCGAGGACTTCGGTGCCGTGATGGTTGACGCGGTGATAGGCGTCGACGTCGTTGCCCTCGAGCACACCGGCGGTGTGGAACACCACCTCGATGCCCCGGACCGCCTTCTCTGCCACCTCGGGATCGGTGATGTCGCCAATGACGGCTTCGATGCCGCTGCCGAGCGCGGCCACGCGATCCGCTGCGGAATCCAGCACGCGGATCGATTTCACCCCATCGGCGCGTAGCCGCGCCACCATCCGGGTACCCACCAGTCCCGAACCCGTCACCAGGACCCGGGCACCCTGCAACTCCCCAGCCATCTCCGCTTCCCCTTTGATCGTGTGGTCGCGGACCACAACGCTAGGCGTTCGGCGAAGGGTCCCCGCCGGGCGGGGGAGCCGGGTCAGGGCTCGGTAGTCGCTCCCGTGAGACCCCGGTTGAGTTCCCGACGAAGCCGTTTCCAATCGGGGAGGTGGCGGTTCATGAGCCGCTGGAAACCGCGGCCGTGGCCCGCTTCGATGAGGTGGACCATCTCGTGCACCACCACGTACTCCAGGTACTCGGGAGGGTGGGTGGCGAGTTCGAGGTTGAGGGTGATCCGCCTCCGTTCCGGGCTGGCCGATCCCCAGCGGCTGGTCATCCGGCGAACCGTGCAGGCGGCCACCCGAACGCCGATCGGCGGTGTCCACCGGGCGATGAGACGCCCGGCCTCCCCGGCCACCTGGCGTCGCAACCAGGCGTCGAGGGCGCGCCGCCGCACCGCTTCCGTGGAACCGGGAGGGACCCGGACGGATAGGGTGCCGTCCCCTGGAGCCACCACCCGGCTCCGGCTCCCCGACTCGACGACCTCGATGCGGTGCGGCGCCCCCCACACCGCGATCACCGCGCCCTGGCGCACGGTGACGGGAGCCTCCCGGCGGATGCGGTCGCGGTGCCGGTCGATCCACTCCCGACGTGAGGAGACGAACGCCCTGATCTCGGCGTCGCTGGTTCGATGCGGGGCCGACACCCGGACCCCCCGCTCGGGATGGATGCTCAGGTTGAGATTGCGAATCCGCTTGCGGGTGACCTCGACAGCGAGATCGTCGACGGCGAGCAGGGAGGTCATGGGGCGAGAGTAGGGGGAGCGGGCACCGGGACGGTGTCAGGGCGTGCTTCCGATCCCGCTGCAGCACATACTCCGAGGCATCACCGATGGGGAGCAGACATGACGTTGAAGTTGGTTGCCATCGCCCTGCCGGTTTTCTTCGTCATCGACATGATCTGGCTCGGGCTCGTGGCCCGGAACTTCTACCGCCAGCATCTCGGTGGCCTGATGCGGCCGGACGTGAACTGGGTCGCCGCGATCGTCTTCTATCTTCTCTTCATCGTCGGCCTGGTGGTGTTCGTGATCGAACCGGCGATCGACGCCGGGTCGTTGCTGCAGGCCGTAGGGCGTGGAGCGCTGTTCGGACTCGTCACCTATGCCACCTACGACCTGACCAACCTGGCGACCCTGCGCGACTGGCCGGTCCTGGTGACCGTGGTGGATCTCGCGTGGGGGATGGTGCTTGCGTCGTCGGTGGCGGCGATCACCTATGGAATTGGTAGCCGGGTCGGAATCTGACCGAACCCGGATGTAACGCTCCAGCCAATATCACGATTGCCCCTTCACGAGCATGACCAACGGCCCGGCGACGCACCCGCCATCCGAATCCGACCTCCTCGACAGCGCTCGTCGCGGCGATCCCGCGGCCTGGGAGCACATCGTCTCCGAGTTCGGACCGGTGATCCGCGGGTACGCCCGGGCCCGCGGGGTCCGGGATTCCGATGATCTCACCCAGGATGTGTTCGTCGCCGCGGCGTCGCGCCTCGGCGACTTTCGCGGCACCTGGGCGGACTTCCGCTCCTGGATGTTTGCGGTTGCGTATCGGCAGATCGTGAACCGGTACCGCCGCGCCAAGTTCGAAGCAGCCCCGCTTCCCGAGACGCTGCGTGCCGGTGGTGATCCCCTCGAGGACCAGGTGATCGCGCGCCTCCAGGGAGACAGTGCCGTGGCGGCGCTCGTAGTGCTCAACGACCTGGAGCGAGACGTGGTGTTGATGCGGGTCCTTGGCGGCCTCGACACCGAGGACGTCGCCAAGGCCGTGGGCAAGCGGGCCGGCAATGTCCGGGTCATCCAGTCGCGGGCGATGGGCAAGTTGCGTGAGGAGTTGATCCGGCGAGGCTATGGAACGGATGGGATGGCGAGCGTGGAGGCAGTGGGATGAGCGAGCAGGATCCGATCGCGGCGTGGTCGCGTGATCTCACCGGCGAGGTGGTGGCGCCGCTTGCCGCCACCGAGTCCTCCTCGATCGCCGCGGCAGCTGTCGCTGCCTCCGCGGGCGCCGTCGGCGGGGCAGTGGCGGCTGCGGCGGTTGCCACCCACACGGTGGCCAAGGTCGTCGCCGCTGCGGCACTGTTCATCACCGTCGGAGGAGCAGTGGCGGCGGTGACGGGCAACCTCCCCGACCCGATCCAGTCGTTCGTTGCGGATCTTGTCGATGGGATCGGAATCGACCTCCCCCGTCCCGAACTTCCCGACGTGACGACTCCGCCGCTGCCGACGCTCCCGGAGATCACGCTGCCGAGCGTCACCCTCCCCGAGGTGACGCTTCCCGGGGTCTCCATCCCCTAGCTGCCGAGTCGCGCCGGGACCGGCTGGCGCGAAATCGTGTAACGCGGCACGGGGGCCGGCGATCACCGGGCGACATGAGAACACACCCGCTGTACCCGGCCTCTGCGCACGACCCCCTGCTCGACTGGGCGGGACGGCTGCGAGGTGAGGTGCTCACCGAGATGGCGCCGAGCACGATCGGTGTCATGTCAGGCCTGGCTATCGCGGGT
This sequence comes from uncultured Acidimicrobiia bacterium, assembly GCA_964471875.1. Lineage (GTDB taxonomy): Bacteria > Actinomycetota > Acidimicrobiia > Spongiisociales > UBA11373 > UBA11373. The sequence continues at coordinate 4,765 of CAYYIA010000038.1, read as the reverse complement.
GGGCTCTCAGCGGCTGCCACAGCAGCGGCTGCCTCGGCAGCCTCACTCGCCGTCACACAAGGAGCAACCACCATGACCAGTACCGCCACCGCCACCGGAGCGACTGCGGCATCGCACGTCGCCCTCAAGCTCGCCGCCGGCGGACTCGCCGCCGCCCTGACCGTGGGTGGAGCGGCCGCCGTCACCGGCAACCTGCCCGACGGTGCGCAGCGCTTCGCCGCCGACGCGGCCGCCCACATCGGACTCGACCTGCCCCGGCCCGACGCCACCCTCGACGGAGCATTCGATCTGTCGATGGGCGACATCGTGACGGTGGGCGGCGCCGGCCGGGTGGGCGTGACCGTCGACGATGACGGGCTGCAACTCGGAGGCATCGAGGCCAATGCCGGGTTCACCGCCCGTGTGGTCACCGAGACCGCCGACACGTTGATCGTCGAGTTCCAGTCGGCCGCGGAGACGACCACGGTGCTTCTCACCAACCTCGAGGGTGAGGTGGTGTCGAGCATCACCACGTCGCTGCACGGCTCGGCCGATGCCGACGCCAACACCGACGCCGAAGCCGACGCCGAAGCCGACGCCGACGCCGGCGCCACGATCACCGTCGGCGGCTGACGCCCCTCGTCACCACCACCCCGATCGGCCCCCGGTTTCCACTCCCGGGGGCCGATCGGTGTGTCTAGACCTCCCGCGGCTGGTGGAGTCCCGTACGCCCGTCTGCGCCGCGGCCGACGACGAACCACACTGCGTGCACGGGGACGTCGCCATCGTTGAACAGGCGGTGGGGCTCGCTCGAGTCGAAGGCGATGGCATCACCCGGCGACAGCCGGTAGGTGTCGAACTTGATCTGTACGCCGAGCGTTCCGCTCATCACGTAGCCGTACTCGCGGCCCTGGTGGCGCATCAGGGTCTGATCCGGCGTCGAGGCACCGCCGACCTCGTAGATGGCGTGGAGGAAGTCGATCCCCTCCTCCGTTTCGGGGGTGAGATCTTCCCAGCGGACCCCGGAGTCGAGCTCGATGGCCTGGCGCTCGCCGGGATGGACCACTGGCGCCGCGGTGTGGCGCTCGCTACTGAGGGGTGCCGGCACCTCGGGTGAGTCGTCGCCCCGGATCACCCGGTCCAGGGACACTCCGAGTTCGGTGACGATGGCGTACAGCGTCCCCACCGATGGCTTCGACTGGCCGCTCTCCAACTGCGAGATGAGGCTTGCCGACAACCCGAGCCGGCGGGCGAGTTCGCGCTGGCTGATCCCGGCCCGCACTCGTTCGTCGCGGAGACGGTCGCCGATGCGATCGAGGGCCAGGGGCACGCCGCGAGCCCGGTCTTCGGTGCTCACATCAGCATCCAGCCGCCGTCGACGTAGAGGTTCGTGCCATTCATGGCCCGGTTTTCCAGGAGGAACACGGTGGCATCGACGACATCCGCCATGGTGGTGAGACGCTTCGTCGGTGTGCGGGCCACCACGTGATCGAGTGGCTTGTTCTCCCAGAAGGGGCTGTCCCCGACGATCCCGGGATGGATGGCGTTGAACCGAATCGGGGCGAGTTCGATGGCCAGAGTGCGGATCAGGCTGCTCACCCCGCCGTTGACCGTGGTCACCGTCGTCGAACCCGGGTAGGGACGATCCTTGGCCCGTCCGCCGAAGAGCACCACCGAGGAATCGGCGGAGAGCCGGTCGAGCAGGGCGTGAATGGTTGCGGTGTATCCGACGAGCTTCATCGTCGTGAGGCTGATCGCCCCGGCGATGTCGTAGCTCTTCACCGGATTGTTGTCGCGGGCGATGGCTGCGAGTACGAGACGCGAGACCGGTCCGACGCCGGCGAGGGCGCCGGCGATGGATTCGGGTTGGCTGAGATCGAAACCGAGTCCGGTGGCGGCCTTGCCGATGGTTGCGGCGGCGGCGCTGGCACCCTTGGCATCGCGTCCGGTGACGGTCACGGGATGGCCCAAGCCGTGATAGTGGCGGGCGATTTCGAGACCGAGACCAGCGGTGCCCCCTACGACCAGAACCTGCCCTGCCACCATGTATCCCGCTCCTTTGCCGCCTCGGGAGCGACACTAGAGGCTCCTGACGTAGTGTGCAGTGCTGCTTATCGACTGCAGAGGTGCATGACCGAGTCGCATCGCTACGACGTCTGCGTGGTGGGGGCCGGACTCATCGGCCTCGGGGTGGCCCGCGCCCTCACCGAGTCCCATCCCGGCATCGCCATCCTCGTGCTCGAGAAGGAAGCTGCGATCGCCACCCACCAGAGCCGGCACAACAGCGGTGTGGTGCACTCCGGCCTGTACTACCGGCCCGGTTCCCTCAAGGCCGCCCTGTGTGTCGAAGGTCGGGAGGCGGTGGAGCGGCTGTGCTCCGAGGAACGCGTGGGCTTCCGCAGGTCGGGGAAGTTGGTGGTCGCCACCGATCCATCCGAACTCGCCGCCCTCGGCGAACTCGAGCGTCGGGGTCGCGCCAACGGGCTCTCGGGACTGCGCCGGCTGCGAGGCGAGGAGATCGGCGAGGTGGAGCCACATGCCGTCGGAATCGCGGCCCTGCATGTGCCCGAGGCCGGAGTGGTCGACTTCCCCGAAATGGCGGCTCGCATCGCCGCTCGCCTCACCGAGGCGGGGGCGCGCATCGCCACGGGCCACCCCGTGACCGCCATCCATCCTGGAGACTCAGGGGTGGAGGTGACCGCCGGATCCGAGCGATTCTCGGCCAGGGTCCTGGTGAATTGCGCCGGCTTGCACTCTGACCGGGTCGCAGCGTTGGCCGGGGTGAGGAGCGCGGTGAGGATCATCCCCTTTCGCGGGGAGTATTACCGGCTGAGCGATCCTGCAGCAGCCCTGGTGCGCGGCCTGGTGTACCCGGTTCCCGATCCCCGCTTCCCGTTCCTCGGGGTGCACTTCACGCGCCGCATTGACGGCACCGTGGAAGTGGGGCCGAACGCGGTCCTGGCCCTCGGCCGGGAGCACTATCGCGGCGCCCGCACCGACTGGTCCGACGTCGCCGAGATCCTGGCCACCAAGGGGTTCCGCCGATTGGCGCGGCGCCACTGGCGCGAGGGTTGGCGCGAGTTGCGGAGTTCGCGCTCGACCCGACGGTATGCCGGGCTGGCGAGGCGCCTCATCCCGGCCGTCACCGGCGACGACCTCCTCCCTGGCGGGGCGGGAGTGCGGGCTCAGGCGGTGGGACCGGATGGCGATCTGCTCGACGACTTCGTCATCGAGCAGATCGGCCAGAGCGTGCACGTCCTCAATGCCCCCTCGCCGGGAGCCACGGCCAGCCTCGCCATTGGTCGCCACATCGCCCGTTTGGTCGACCCTCTGCTCGCCCGGTGAGCCCGGCCCGTTTTGTGTAGTGTCACTGAGCAGTGAGGGGTGCCAATCCATCAGTGGCGGTTATCGGCGTGGGCCGAATGGGGGGGGCGATGGCCGCCACGATCGGGCGCGCCGGGTTCCCGACCATCGTGTGGAGCCGGGACCGCACCAAGGCCGAGCGTGTCGCTGCTTCCACCGGGGCGCGGTTGGCGAATACCGCAGCCGAGGCCGCTTCCCAAGCCGATGTCGTGGTCACCAGCCTCGCCGACGACGATGCCGTGCAGGCCGTCTACCTCGGTGCGGACGGCGTGGTCGCCGGAATCCGCCCGTCGGCCGTCGCCGTCGACACGAGCACGATCTGTCCGGACACGATCCACAAGGTGGGCGCAGCCATCGACGCCACCGGAGCCGGATTCCTGGACTGCCCGGTGTCGGGCGACGTCTCCCGTGTGGAGGCGGGCGCGCTCACGATCATGGTCGGCGGCGACGCCGAACTGCTCGAGCGGGTGCGCCCGGTCCTCGATGCCCTTGCCGCCCGGATCATCCACGTCGGAGCCCGCGGCGCGGGCAGCGCCACCAAACTGGCAGTGAACGCCCTGGTGCACGGGATCAACGTCGCGCTCTCCGAAGCGGTGGTGCTCGCCGAGAAGGCCGGAGTCGATCGCGCGACGGCCTACGAGGTGTTCGCCAGCGGAGCCGGTGGTGCGCCGTACGTCCACTACAAGCGTGAAGCCTTCATGGATCCCGACGGGGCACCGGTTGCCTTCAGTATCGATCTCGTCGCCAAGGATCTCGATCTCATCACCAGTCTCGGCAGGTCTCTCGGCGCACCGATGTCCCAGGCCGAAGCCGGCCTCGACATCGTGCGACGCGCCATCGATCTCGGTTTTGGCGACCGTGACCTGAGTGCCATCGCCGCATTCCTGAGAGCGGGAGGTGGGCGGTGAATCACATCGTGAAGACCGTGGCCGATCTCGTGTATCGGGTGCCCGCGGAGTTCGACGGTCGCAGTGCCGGCTACACCGTCGATCCCGTCGTCGATGAGGCCGGCGGGTCCGTGCAGATGGGGTTCCGCCTGTCCCGTCTCGGGCCGGGCGGTTTCGTCGACACCCACGTCCACTCGTTCGAGGAGTCGATCTACGTGATCGAGGGACGACTCACCCTCGACACCCCCGAGGGCTCGGTCGAACTCGTCGCCGGCGACTACGGACTCATCCCGGTGGGCATGACGCATGCATTGCGCAACACCTCGTCGCAGCAGGTCGACTTCGCCGAGATGCAGGCGCCACTCCCGCGGGAGCGCTTTGGATTCGACACGCAGTTCCCCCCGGCGATCGCCACGACCGAGGCGCAGCCCATCGACGTGCGCGACCCGCGCAATCGTTCCTACGGCCACATCGACGGCGCCTCGATGGATCCGGCCCATCAGACCCCGGACCGCCTCGCGGTGAGCGCCAGCATG
>CAYYIA010000037.1:2887-10588 GCA_964471875.1 uncultured Acidimicrobiia bacterium | reverse complement strand
CGAAGTCCGATCCGGAGATCGAGAAGAACGGCACCCCGGCTTCACCGGCCACAGCCCTGGCGAGCAGCGTCTTGCCCGTTCCCGGGGGTCCATAGAGGAGAACGCCCTTGGGGATCTTCGCCCCCATCGCCCGGAACTTCTGAGGCTTGGCGAGGAAGTCCTTGATCTCGCGGAGCTCCTCGACGGCCTCATCGGCGCCGGCGACGTCTTTGAACGTGACCTTTGGCATGTCGCGGCTCACCTGCTTCGCCTTCGCCTTGCCAAAGGCCATCACCCGGTTTCCGCCGCCCTGCAACTGCATGAGGATGAAGATGAAGACGCCAAAGATGAGGATGTACGGAAGGATGGTTCCGAGGAACCACTCGAAGAGGCTCGGGTTCTCCGACTGGGTCTCGATGCTCACTCCGCTGTCGAGCAGCATCGTCGTGAGGTCACCCTCGTACCCGTCGGGAAACGAAGTACGGAACCTGGTCCCACCGGCAGCCTCGGTGAGGACGCCGTCCACCACATTCGATTTCTGCTTGATCACCACCGACGCGACCTCGCCGGCGGCGACCCGGTCGCTGAACTCGTCGAGGGTGAAGTCGGCAGGGGCAGTCGCCGAGCTCACGAACGCGTTGACGAGCATGATCGCCACCGCGAACACGAGGAGATAGACCAGGACGGTCCTGACCGTGCGACTCACAGGGCGAAACCTCCGGAACGACAGATGGGGACATCATCGTATCGACCGCGCAGGGCTAAGGGCTGAGGAGCCGGCACCAGGCACCAGGCACCAGGCACCAGGGAGGACCGCAACGGAACGACCCGAGAGGCCAGGCCGCTCTTGCTGGAGACTGGGGACTGGCGACTGGAGACTTCTTCCGTTAATCCTCCACCATGACCGCGACATGCGGCAGGTTCCGCATCTTGCCGTAGAGGTCGAGGCCGTAGCCGATGACGAAGTCCGGGGGGATCTCGAAGCCGACGTACTTCACACGAATGGGCACACGCTGGATGCCCTTCTTGAGGAGCAGGGTGGCGATCTCCAGAGAGGCGGGCTGACGTACTTCGAGGTTGCGGCGCAGGTAGTCGAGGGTGAGCCCGGAGTCGATGATGTCCTCGACGATGAGGATGTGACGCCCGGCGATCTCGGAGTCGAGGTCTTTGAGGATTCGCACCACCCCTGAGGTCTGCGTGGCATGGCCATACGACGAAACCGCCATGAAGTCGATGTCGACGGCAAGCCTGATCTCGCGGGCGAGGTCGGCCATCACCATGAAGGCACCCTTGAGCACCGCCACGAGCAGGAGATCCTTGCCCGCGTAGTCGGCGGTGATCTGCTCACCGAGTTCGGCGAGGCGCGCCGAGATTGCTTCTCGGCTCACCAGGACCGATCCGACCTTCACGACCGCTCCTTCGTCGCGGACATCGCCATCACGGGTTCGCCTGCGGAAGCCGGAGCCACCCGTACTCCGACCACCCAGGCGATTCTTCCACGGTCTTCGACAACAGGCCAACGCGACCGAAGCCGCGGGGGTACCCCGGCTTCGCGAAGCGCCTCGGTCACCCGCTTGGTCCCCGCGCCGATGGCAATCCGATCCCCGGGGCGCGCCGCCCGGACGACGACCGCCTCCGCAGCCGGGACGACCACCCCACCCAATCCTGCAGTGATCGTCCAGGGCCCAAACCGCACTGTCGCCGGCGCAACCAGTTCCACCGGCTGAGGCGGCGGCGGCCGATCGACCGTCAGTACCAGCCACGGGCCCTCGCGGTGGGCATCGACGCCTCCCGTCAGCGTGGAGACGCGCCTGCCGGTGGCTGCGGCGAGGATGGCAGCGATGGCGGCGCCATCGCCGCCGGGAGGGCCGAGGAGGAGGCGCACTGCCCGACGCGCCACCCGGGCGCCAACCGCGGGCGGCAGCACCGTCAGGGCCGCAGCCGGGACCAGCACCGCCTCTTCATCGCGCACCAGAGGCACCTGGGCGGCGCGCGCCTCGATCAACTCGTGATCGGCCGCCGCAAACCTCGCAGTCCGCACCAAGGCCTCGCGCAGGGCGGGGTTGTAGGCCGCGGCGAGCGCCGGAAGCGTTTCGCTCCGGATGCGGTTGCGCCTCACCGTCGGGTCATCGTTCTGCGGGTCGTCGACAAAGGGCAATCCCAACTCGGCGGCGATACGACGTGTCTCGGCTCGTGGAAGGTCGAGGAGTGGGCGTACGTAGCGATCGCGACGCCATGGGATACCGGCGAGTCCCTCCGGCCCGGCCCCCCGCATCAGATTGCCGAACACGGTTTCGGCCTGATCATCGGCCGTGTGGCCCGTGACGATCCAGCCTGTGATGGCGGCTTCGAGCGCGGCGAGACGGACGATCCTCAGGTCGCCCTCGGACGACGACTGGGGGTGCACCGAAACGATCCGGAGCGGGATACCCAGATCGCGGGCGATGCTCGCAGCCGCCGCCACGAGTGCGGGAGATCCGGGAAGACCGTGGTCCACCGTGACCGCGGTTACGCCGCGGACTCCGCACAGTGCCCACGCCACGACGGCGCTGTCGGCGCCACCGCTGAGGGCGATCGTGACCGTCCCGGGTGGCAGACGGGAGAGAACCCGGCGGCGCAGTTCGGTGGTGGTCACCCCACCCTGGCCAGCCATTGTTCGGGATGCGAGATCTCCTCGAGACTGGGCAGCGCCCCCGGACCCGACCAGGCGACGTCGAGAGCGCCGAAGCCCGCCCTCCGTTCGACACCGAGGATGAATCGCCGTCCCAACTCGTACTGTTTCATCTTCATCTCCAGACCGGTGAGCCGGAAGAACGCCCGCGCCCGCGGATCCTGGCGCCGCAGTTTGAGCACCCGTGACATCCGATCCTGGGTGACCAGTACCCGGGCCCCGATGCGATCCATGATCACGTGGCCATGCCCTTCGAGCAGGGCCATCAGCGCCTGCACTCGCTCGATCAGGCGTCGTTGATCCGGCGTGGCGAGCAGTCCCATCAGGCCGGACTCGTCCACGAGGGGACGCCCGTCGCGCGACGCCCGGCGCATCTCCTCACTCAGGCGCTGCATCTTCCCTGGCTCGGGTTCGGCCGCGGCAACGAGTTCGTCCACGAGCGAGCTGAAGTGACCTCGCATCCACGGCACCCCCGTGAACTGAAGACGATGGGTGCACTCGTGAAGGGCCACCCAGAAGCGGAACTCGTCCGGACGAAACTCATGCTGGCGCTCGATGTGCAGCACGTTCGCGCCGGCAAAGAGGATGGTGTCGCCGGCGGCGTCGTCTCCTGCGGGGAGCACCAACTCGTATTGCCCCAGGACCCGCTTGGCGAGCACCCCGACGAGCGCACCCACTTCCGCGGCCAGAACCCGGGATCCGATCTTCCCACCGACCCCGCCCGAAGAGCGGTCGGCGAGCTTCTTCTCGGCCGGGGCCAGGAGGCGTCCGAAGGCCGCGATGTTCGCCTCGGCCCACTGCAGCCGCGTCACCACTCGCACCTCTGGCGAACCGACCCAAGCGAGTCCGGTCTCCACAGCCACCAGCTCTGCTGCGCGAGCGACGTGCTCGGGGGCACGCCGCTCCAACGCGGCGAAGTGATAGGTGCCCTCGAGGGGGTGGGTCCCCGCCACGCCTCCGGCAACCCGGGCGGCGAGGGGCCAGTGGATCGAGCTCACCGCACGACGCGGTAGCGACCCCGAACCCGAACGCCGTAGCCGACCACGGTGGCCACCACGATCAGCCCGCTGAGGGCGAGCACCGTGGGGACGAGGAAGCGGAAGGTCCAAGCATCCTCGGTGGGGACCGGTGCGCCCTCGTCGACCACGACGGCAGGGGTGTCACCCGGGGCCTCCTGGGCGCCCGACGGAGCGACACCGAGGATGAGGGCGAAGCACACCAGAGCGAAGAACAGGCGCAGGCGATTCATGGCAGCACAGGATACTGCGGCCGACCCCCGCAACGAACCGGGTTCGGACCGATTCGGCTCAGGCGCCCTCGGACTCGGGCACCACCCGGCCGCGAAGGCGGGGGAAGCGCGTCGGAGTGTGGGCGTAGCAGTAGGTGCGCTTGTTGTAACGCGACAGGAGTGTCTCGCACGGATCGTGCTCGCACTTCCGATGGCCATCGAGCTGCTTCGGCGCCCGGGTCCGTCCCTGCGGCTTGTTGCCCTTCAAGATCTCTGACATGTCACATCCCGTCGTCGGCGCGTCCTTGGAGCAACGTCCGAAGCCGTTCGACCAGTTCCCGGGGCATCTCTTCGCGACACCCCTCTCGAACGCGCAGCTTCAGGCGCTCCTCGAACACGTACCCGTGTTCACAATGAGGACATTGGCGGAAATGCCGCCGAATCCTCCAACGGCGCAGGATTGTGGCCTCGCCGTCGAGATAAACATAGAGGTAATGGCGAGTTTCGTCACAATTCATGGGCCGGCGGCCTCTCGGTCCTGCGCAAACTGCCACAACGCCTGCTGGAGGGCCTTTCTTCCTCTGTGCAGGCGCGACATGACCGTTCCGATGGGAACATCCATGATCTTGGCGATCTCCTTGTAGGAGAAACCCTCGACGTCGGCGAGCAACACCGGGATGCGAAAGTTCTCCGGCAACGACTCCACAGCCGCCTTGATGTCCTCGTCGACGAACCGGTCGAGCGCCTCCTCTTCGGCGCTTCGCGCCGCCCCGGAGGTCCCTTCGTCGCCAAGGCGGCGGAACAGGTACAGGTCCTCCAGCTCCCCCAACTCCACCTCGTGGGGCCGCCGTGACTGCCGTCGGTACTTGTTGATGAAGGTGTTGGTGAGGATCCGGTAGAGCCACGCCTTGAGGTTGGTGCCCTCGGCATAGCTGTGGTACCCGCGATAGGCCTTGAGCAGCGTCTCCTGGAGCACGTCCTCGGCATCGGCGGGGTTACGAGTCATCCGCAACGCCGCGGCATACAACTGCGGGGCGTATTCCATGACATCGTCTGTGAAGGCGGCCTGGTCGGCCATCGGCCTCCCCTCGGGGGATGGAGCCGGAGCGGGGATTTGAACCCCGGACCTGCTCATTACGAGTGAGCTGCTCTACCCCTGAGCTACTCCGGCGTGGGGCGAGCCATGCTACCCGCTACCCGCAACCCGCTACCCGCTACCCGCAACCCGCAACCCGCTTCCGGAGTCCGGTACCCGGCAGCCGGCACCCCAGTGCGGTCCGGCATCTGGTGTCAGGCCTCTGGCATCGGCCACCACGCCACGGTGACTAGTCATAGTGAGGAAAGCCAATGACCTTCCTGGAAAATCCTCCGATTCAACCGCCGAGAACCCTCACCGATATATCGCCGTAATCGCCGGTCGATCAGTAGGAGATGGTGATGAGAAAGATGATCGTGGCGCTGCTCGTCGGCGCCACCGTGTCCGCCGGGGTCTATGCGGCGGCGGCCAGTCTGACGGTGAGTTCGGGCACCCTCGGTGCCGGCAATAGCGCCGTGGCCGCCTGCCAGAGCGGCACCCTGACCGCCCAGTACGCCACTTCGTACGCCTCGGCCCTGCCGGGCTACAAGGTGGGGGTAGTCACGGTCAACGGCCTCGACACCGCGTCGGCGACCAACTGCGCCTCCAAGGCCTACAAGATCACGCTGACAGGCACGGGGGACACCTCGCTGGCCGAGATCACCGGGACCACCCCGGCCTCGGGTACGAGCTTCACCGCCGACTTCTCGGCGTCGAACATCAAGGCGGCGGACATCCTCGGGGTGCATGTCGTCATCAGCGGGTAAGGACCCAGGGTGAAGCGAGGACTCGCTTCCGGTGCAGCCGTCGTCGCGATCGCGATGACGGCTGCATTCGCGTTTCCCGTCCTCGCCGCCACGCTCGGTTCCACGAGCCGCAGCCTCGGTGCCGGGGGGGCCGCGGTCGCTCGCTGTGACACCGACGGCATCGCCACTCGGCCCAACCTCTCCGGCACCACCGTGGTGAGCGTCACCGTCTCGGGGATCGCCGGCGAGTGCGGAGGGTTCACCCTGAAGGCCACCGTGACCGGCGGCACCTCGAGCGGCGGCAGCGCCACGGTGCCGGGTGGGGGCGGGAGCGTCACCGTGACCCTTGCGACCGCAGTCGCCGTGGTGCAGTCGATGCGGTTCGATCTGGTGATGACACCGTGATCGGCCGTCGCCAGCGTCCGCAATTGGCAATTGGCAATTGGCAATTGGCGAACGCGCGTCGATCGGCTCGGTGGGTTGCCTTGGCCCTCATCGCCATCACCGCCGCCACGGTGCTCCCGGCTCTGGCGTCCGGGGTAACGGTGTCGTCGTCGACACTCGACGCCTACCAGACCTGTGTGCTCTCGGGCGTCTCGGCTGCCTCCACCGCAGTGGCGGACACCTTCGTCAATCAGGGCTCACCGACCGCCAACTCCGGAACCACCACGTCCACGGACGTGCAGGCGCGCACGGGCCAGAACCGACGCGTGCACCTCGCCTTCAACACCACGCTCTGCTCGCCGGCCATTCCCGCCACAGCGACCGTGACCGACGCCCGGCTCGACCTCTTCGTCACGTCGATCGCGGCGGCATGCCGCACCGTCGATGTGTTCCGGGTGACCACCACCTGGGCGGAAACCACCATCACGTGGAACAACCAGCCCTTCGGCACCACCGTGAACAACCCACCCACCGCACAGCGCACCGCGTTCACCACGATCGGCGCCGCACCCTGCACCTACACGGCGACCAACCAGTACGTCACATGGACCGTCACCACCGATGTCGCCGCATGGGTCTCCGGCACCGCGCCCAACCACGGTTGGATGCTGCGCGACGACGCCGAGGTCTCGGGCACCACGCGGCTCACCCGCTTCGCCACCTCTGAGGCGAACAATGCCGCCCGGGCGCCGCGCCTCGTGATTACCTACCGGCCATGATCCGCAAGGTCCCCTCCACCAACTGGTTCGATGAGGAAGCATCGCCGCCTCCCTCGGAGGGCGACGCCGTCGTGGTGGTCGAGGTGACTGCGGACATCGTGGTCGAACCCGGCGAGGCGCCGATCATCAAACGCAAGCCGCGGTCACGACGTCACCGGGTGGTCGAGGCGGAACCCGTCGAGGTGGCGACCATCGAACGCAGGTCCAGGCCACGTCGTCACCCAGCGGCCGAGGTCGATGCGGCAGAGGTGGTGGCCATCGAACCCGAGAAGCGGCCGCGACGCCGTGCCGAGCGACCAACCGCCGTGGCAGCACCGCCCCCGGTCTCCCCGACCCGGCCGTCGGTGGAGCGTCCCCGCAACCGGACCCGGTCGCGGATGCCATGGCGCCGAATCGCCTCGATCGCGATCTTCGCCGTCACCATCGGCTTCTGGGTCGTCGCCCTGCGGCCCACATGGATGGGCGGCTCCGCCTCAGTGCTCACCGTGCGTGGCCAGAGCATGGAGCCCACCTACGCATACGGCGACATCGTCATCGCCCACGCCCGCAGCACGTATTCGGTGGGCGACATCATCGCCTTCCGGGTCCCCGAAGGGGCGATAGGCGCCGGAACGGTGGTCATCCACCGCATCATCGGAGGCGATGCCGCCACGGGCTTCGTCACCCAGGGCGACAACAACTCCGACCCCGACGAGTGGCATCCGGTCACTGCGGACATCCTCGGCTCGGCAACGTGGCGTATCCCGATGGTGGGTCGGCTGCTCTCGGTACTGCGCTCGGTACCGGGCATCGCCGCCGTGAGCGGGATCATCGCGGCGATCCTCGTCGTACTCGGTACC
>CAYYIA010000037.1:0-2787 GCA_964471875.1 uncultured Acidimicrobiia bacterium | reverse complement strand
CGTCGCACCCGCGCCGATCGATGACCCCGACCACGAGGTGGTTGGTGAGTACTGGGGTGATCTCGAGCATCTCGCCGCCATCCTGCGAGAGCGCTCTCGGCCGAACGCGCTATTCGACGACGACCTCGACGAGGTCGCCCGACCCCTGGTCTGAGCAAGACCTCGCGCTACACGGCCTCTTCGCGGCCATCGTCGTACGTCATCCGCAGGGGCGAGCGACCGCGAGATCGCGCCTCGACGAGACGGACCTCCATGAAGGTCATCCCCGGATAGGCCAGGTCCTCGTAGAGCTCGGCGATCACGTCGTCGGGGAGCAACGCCGCGATCTTCAGCATCTCGCGACGATCCTCAGCGCGCGATCCGACAAAGCGCAGCTCTCCCTCGGCATCGAGGCGCTCCACGATGTGGCTGGCGACGTCACGCCGCCACGCCCTCCGTGACGGCCCTTCCTGAAAGAGCGGCATAGGAGCATTGTGGATGACCTGGCGCGCGCTCACGGGGATTTCTGCTTTCAGTCGACAGCCAACAGCAAGAAGCTCCCGTCGTCCGACGTATTGCGCATTGCGCATTGCCGAGGAGGAGGCCCCACTCCCCCAGACCGGAACGCCCACCTACCGCGGCACTCGCGACCAGGGCAGCTCCTTGTCCACCCGGGGTTCACCGGCGAGGCCGAGCACGCGCTCGCCGAGAATGTTCTTCATGATCTCCGACGTGCCACCCTCGATCGAGTTGGCCCTGGCGCGGAGAAACGCCTTGGTCCGAGGATGCACCGTGAACTCGTCGGGACGAATCTCCTCGTAGGTGTCGTAGAGCATCCCGTCGGGGCCCATCAACTCGACCACGTACTCGTAGATCCGCTTGTTGACATCGGCGTACACCAGCTTGGAGGTCGAACCCTCCGGTCCCGGGGTCCCGCGCGTGCGCATCTGGGCGGCGCGCAGATTGGTGAGCCGCGCCGCCTCCGACTCGATCCACAACTGCATGAGGCGGTCGCGAGCGGCAGGATCGTCGTGGCCGTACTCCTGCCAGGTGCGGACCGCATCGGCGATCGGCCCCGAGCCGCGAGGCGCCACCGCCCCCCCGATGGCGACCCGCTCGTTCATGAGCGTGGTCAGTGCGATACGCCAGCCGTCACCGACATCACCGATCCGGTCCGCATCGCCGATCCGGGTGTCGGTGAAGTACACCTCGTTGAACTCGGCCTCGCCGGTGATCTGGCGCAGCGGACGCACTTCGACACCGGGTGCGGTCATGTCGACGATGAAGTAGGTCATCCCCTGGTGCTTGGGGACATCGGGATCGGTGCGACACACCAACATCCCCCACCGGGCTACGTGGGCGAGCGTCGTCCAGACCTTCTGACCGTTCACCACCCACTCGTCGCCATCACGGATGGCCCGGGCGGCGAGAGCGGCCATGTCGGAGCCGGCACCCGGCTCGGAGAACAGCTGGCACCAGATCTCCTCACCGGTGAACATCGGTCGCAGCCAGCGACGCTGCTGCTCGGGTGTCGCGTGGGCCAAGAGCACATGGGCTCCCATGCCGACCCCGAGAGCGTTGAACCGCGCCGGATTGGGAGCATCCACGGCAGCAAGTCGCTGGTCGACGATCGTCTGTAGCGATCGCTCGAGGTGCAGTCCACCGAGGCCCTCCGGAAACCACACCCAGGCCAGACCGAGATCGAACCTGGCCGCCAGGAACTGCTTCGGATCGCCCGCAGCATCGTGGTCGGCGAGCAGTCGGTCGACGAGCGCTTCGACCCGGGCCCGATCATCCATCACGCCGTCCCTCCCTGGTGAAGGGCGCAATGTTGCCACATGGCGTCGGTCGTCACCGCCGGGCGAGCGCCGTCACCAGAGCCTGCTCGAGGTCGGTGTCGTTCCAGGTGAACCCGTCGCGGGCAAGGCGAGCCGGGGCCACCCGCTGGCCATCGAGTACGAGCGCCTCGGCGAGTTCGCCACCCAGGAGGAGCCGCAGCACGACCTCGGGAATCGGCACCACCGTCGGGCGATGCAACGCCCGCCCCAACGCCTTGATGAAGGCACGGTGGGTGACCGCCTCCGGCGCCACGAGATTCACCGGCCCTGCGGTCGACGACTCGAGGAGGTGGCGGATGGCACGTACCTCGTCGTCCAGGGAGATCCAGGACCAGTACTGCCTCCCCTTGCCCACGACACCACCCAGCCCCCACCGATACGGGCTGAACCAGCGAGGGCCAAACGGTGCCAGAAGCCGGCCGAGCGCACCTCCGCTGGTGGCGAGCACGATGCCGCTGCGCAGGGTCACCACCCGCGCCCCGGCAGCGGCTGCGGGAGCCGCCGCTGCCTCCCACGCCGCGGCCAGGTCGGCAAGAAACCCACTGCCGGCTGGGGCGGACTCGTCCACGACGGTGTCGCCCCGGTCGCCGTAGATCCCGACGGCAGAGGCAGTCAACAGGGCCGGGGGCGTCGGCAATCGCGCAATCGTCTCCGCGAGCAACCGGGTCGGAGCAATGCGACTGTCGATGAGGCGCTGCTTCTCCGCGGCAGACCAGCGCCGCTCCCCGATGCTGCGACCTCCGAGATTCACCACCGCGGCGACCCCATCGAAGGCTTCGGTCGGGAGGTGTCCGGCCGCGGGGTCCCAGACCACTCCCCCCTCGACCGTGGAGGACCGCACCAGACGCCGGACCGCGATGCCATCGGCTCGCAGTGAGCCGACCAACGCGGTCCCGATGAGTCCGGACGACCCGGCCACGAGGATGGTCATGGACGGCAGCGTAGGAAGGAAGAAGTCACCAGTCGCCAG
>CAYYIA010000036.1:0-10772 GCA_964471875.1 uncultured Acidimicrobiia bacterium | reverse complement strand
GATGGTGGGCATAGTCGTCGACCACGGTCACACCCCCGACCCGGCTGCGAACCTCGAAGCGCCGACGCACCCCGGCGAAACCGCTGAGCCCTTCGGCGGCAGTGACCACGTCGAGGCCGAGTTCACCGAGGAGGGCGAGGACGCCGGCAGCGTTTCGGGCGACGTGATCTCCGGGCTTGGGGACCGTCACATCCACCGAGGCTCCAGGACCGTGGAGTCCGAATCGAACCGAGGAGGCACCGTGGGTGAGGTCGCGGATCCTCCACACGGCGTCGGCGGCCGTGCCGTACCCGATGACCCCGGGCACGGCACCCGCCAGGCGGCGGGCGCCCTCGTCGTCGACACAGGCGACCACCGGGCCGCGCACGGCTGCGGCCACCTCGTGAAACGCTGCTTCCAGATTGGCGACCGTCCGGTAGTGGTCGAGGTGATCGGCTTCCACGTTGGTGACCACCAGGCCGGACAGGTGCACGGCGAGGAAGGTCCCAAACGCTTCATCGACCTCGAGCACGAACAGGTCCTCTTCGCCGAGGTGAGCATTCGTGTTCAGATCGACCAACTCGCCGCCGACCATGAAGGACGGATCGCGACCGAGGGCCCGCAAGGCGGCAAGGAGCATCGCCGAGCCCGTCGTCTTCCCGTGGGTCCCGGTCACCCCGATCGTGCGAAGCCGATCGGTGATCTCGGAAAGCAACCGCGGGCGTTCCCACACCTCCACTCCGGCGGACCGCGCCGCGGCGATTTCGGGATCGCGCGCGGGTACCGCACTCGAGGCCACCACGAGGTCCCACGAGGGCGCCGACTCCGGGCGATGACCGATCCAGATCTCGACACCCGCTCCCTCGAGGGCGCTCAAGGCGTGGCTCGGCTTGAGATCGGAACCGGACACCTGATGCCCCGCCTGGGCAAGGATCTTGGCCAATCCCGACATGCCGATGCCGCCCGCGCCGATCAGGTGCACGCGCCGGCCTGCCACCAGCTCAGCCATCTGCGGCCTCGATGACACGGGCGGCGACGACATCGGCGGCATCGCGACGCGCCAGGATCGCCGCCGCAGCCGCCATCGCGGAGCGCGCCCCGGCGTCGGCGATCAGGCCGGCGGCGACGCCGGGTAGCCGGGCGATGGCGTCCTGCGACACGATCGTGGCTCCGCGCGCATCGACGAGCACGCGGGCGTTGGCTCGTTGACCGACTCGATCGAGAGGAACGAAGATCGCGGGCGTTCCGGTGGCGGCGAGCTCGCTGACGGTCATCGCACCGGCTCGACAGATGACGAGATCGACAGCGGCATAGAAGTCGTGCATCCTGTTCTCGAAGGGGACCCTGAGCCACGGTAGCGACGCATCCGTGACATCCCGCACGCCGTGCGCCTCCGGTCCGGTGAGATGGAGGACCGGGCATCCCACCGCCGCTGTCACCTCGCCGGCGACGCGGTTGAGGGCCATCGCTCCGAGCGACCCGCCGAGGATGCCCACGACCGGGCCAGTAGGCGGCAGTCCGTAGCGGGCCCGGGCCGCTCCCCGCAGCGCGCTGCGATCGAACCCCGCGATCTCGGGTCGGAGTGGGTTGCCGACGACCTCGGAACGCGGTAGTCGCTCGGCGGACCCGGGCAGACCGAGGAGGGTGATACGAGCGCGCCGCGCCCCGAAGCGCGCCGCGAGGGTCGGGTCCGAGTTCTGCTCGTGCACCACGAAGGGGACCCCTGCCCGGCGGGCAGCGAGCGCCGCGGGCACGGTCACGTAGCCCACCATCCCCACCACCACGCCGACACCACTCCGCTGCACCTCGGCCGCCATCGCCGCAGCAGTGCGACGCACCACGAAGGGAATGCGGAGGTTCTCGAGACTGAGGCTGCGGCGAAGCTTGGTGAGTTCGAATCCGCAAAAGCGGTAGCCGGCCGCCGGGATGGCGGTGGCCTCGATCCGATCGCCACCCAGGAACACGAGGTCCTCCCGGGCGACCCCCTGTCGCTCGAGCGCCGCTGCCACGGCCAGAGCGGGGTACACATGCCCACCGGTGCCGGCGGCGGCGATGGCGACCTTCACCGGGACGACACCTCGACGTCGATGGGATGACGCGCCACGCTCACCAACACCCCCACCGCCACCAACGAGATCACGAGTGCGCTCCCCCCGAACGAGACGAACGGCAGCGGCACGCCGGTGATGGGCAACACCCCGGTCACCCCGCCGATGTTCACGATCGCCTGCACCGACAACCAGGTGGTGATCCCCACCGCGAGAAGGCGGCCGAAGCGATCGGTACACCGCAGGGCGACGGCGAGGCCGGCCACGGTGAAGACGGCAAACAGGGCGATGACGGTCAACGAGCCGGCAAGGCCCGTCTCTTCGCCGAGAATGGCGAACACGAAGTCGGTGTGTGCGTTGGGCAGGAAGGACCACCGGGCGCGGCTCGCCCCGAGACCCACCCCCCACAGCCCCCCGGTTCCGAGCGCCACCAGGCTCTGAACGGCCTGGTACGACGATCCCAGGGGGTCGCTTTGCAGATCGAGGAAGGCGGTGACCCGAGCCCATCGATACGGCGAGCTGTAGGCCAGAACGAAGGCCGCGCCGGAGGCGAGCAGGGAGCCGCCGGCGACGAGCGACATCGGGACTGCGCTCGCCACCAGGATGGAAAACGCTCCGGCGGCAACGAGGAGGGTGGTCCCGAGATCGGGCTGAAGCATCACCAGACCACCGACGACCCCCACCGAGGCGAGGAGCGGCCAAAGGAACGGCCACACCCGGTCCATGAGTAGCTCGCGACGGCTCACGAGCGTCGCCATGAAGAGGACCGTCGTGAGCTTGGCGATCTCCGACGGCTGCACCGAGACGGGCCCGACGATCAGCCAGCGCGTCGCCCCGTTGGCGCGCACACCAAACACCATCACCGCGGCGAGGAGGCCCACGCTGGAGAGGAACAACGGAAAGGACATCCGGCGCCACCAGCGGAGCGGAATGAGCGCCGCCACCACCATCGCCACCACTCCCCCGATGAGCCACACCACCTGGCGTTTGAAGTAATAGAGCCCGTCGCCGGATTCGCGCAGGGCCACGACCGACGAAGCCGAGAGCAGTGCCCCCAGACCGACGATGATGAGGAGCACCACCGGTACGAGAAGGAATCCGATCGACCGGGAGATCCCCCGCTCCGATATCTGGGCGCGGCGGACCGCCGCCCGCGACGACGGGATGACGGCGACACCGGCCATCTCAGGCCTCCTTTCGCTGGAGCACTGCGGCGACAAAGCGTGACCCGCGATCGCCGTATGAGCTGAACATGTCGAACGACGCACACCCCGGCGCAAGGAGCACCGTGTCGCCGGGCCGGGCGGCAGCGTCGGCGAGGGCGACGGCCTCCTCGAGGGTGCGTGCGACGACGGTCCGTGAGGAGGCGGACACCAACGCCGTTGCGGCCTCACCGATGGCGATGACGGCGCGCAGATGCGGCTCCATCGCCAACGGGGAGACATCGAGCCCCTTGTCCCGGCCCCCGGCGATGAGCACCACCGAGGGATAGGCGCGAATGGCGGCAAGGGCGGCATGAGGGTTCGTCGCCTTCGAGTCGTTCACCCAGGTGACCCCGTCCCACGATCCGACGACCTGGCGGCGATGTGCCGGGGGGCGATAGTGCCTGGCGGCGTCCTCGACCGCCCCGGGGTCGGCGCCGAGGTGGAGGGCTCCCGCGGCCGCTGCGGCGATGTCCACGGCGAAGGCCGCGTCCGCCCGAGCAAGATCAGCCAGCCGGATTCGGGCATCGCCGACACGCAGCATCCCATCGGCAACACCCCAGCCGCCGGCAGGCACGCTCGTGCCGCTCACGGGAACCCGCCTCGAGGCGGCCGAGCCGACCGCCAGCCTGGCACCCGGATCATCGGCATCGAACACGGCGATGTCCTCCAGCGTCTGTCGCTCGAGGATGCGCTGCTTGGCGGCGATGTAGCGCTCCATGGTCCGATGCCAGTCGAGGTGATCGGGGGCGACGTTGAGCAGCACCGCAGCCTGGGCATGGAAGGTCTCGACGAACCGCAGCTGGAACGACGATGCCTCGACCACGAGCACGTCGAGATCGGAGTCGTCCACGGAGGACAGCGGCACGCCGATGTTGCCCACGGCCGCGCTCCGCAATCCGGATTCCGCGAGCATCGCCGCGGCGACCTCGACGATGGTGGTCTTCCCGTTGGTGGCGGTCACCGCCATGATCGGGACACGGATGTGTCGGTAGCCCAGCTCGAGTTCACTCCAGATGGGAAGCCCGGCCTCGAGGGCGTCGGCGATGGGGGGAGCATGCTCGGCCACGCCGGGGCTGGCGACCACGAGGTCGACCCCGTCGAGGAGTGCCGGGTCCCAAGCGCCACCATGGGCGACATCAGCCTCGATGCCATCGAGAGCGTCGGGGTTGGCGTCGTAGATGACGACCTTGTCCCCCTGGGAACGGAGCAGGGTGATGGCGGCTCTACCGCTTGCCGCGGCACCGACGACGAGCGTGGTCATCCGATGCCCCCCGAAGTGATGAAGTCGCTGTAGAACAGCCCCAGCCCGAGGGCCACAAAGAGGGCGGCGAGAATCCAGAACCGGACGATGACCGTCGTCTCCGGCCACCCCTTCAGTTCGAAGTGGTGGTGAAGCGGCGCCATTCGGAAGATGCGCTTGCGGAACCCGCGGAACGAGATGATCTGAAGGATGACCGACACCGTCTCGACCACATAGAGACCGCCGAGCACGGCGAGGAGCAAGTGCGTGTTGGTGAGCAGCGCCAGTGCCGCCATGGCGCCGCCGAGTGCCTGGGAGCCGGTGTCGCCCATGATGATCTTCGCCGGGGCCGCGTTCCACCAGAGGAAGCCGAGGGTCGCTCCTCCCAGTGCGGAGGCCAGCACCGCCATCTCCAGAGTGCCCACCACGCCGTAGAACTCCGGGTGCCGGAATTGCCAGAACGAGATGATCACAAAGGCAAAGAACACGAGTGCGGCGGATCCAGCGGCGAGCCCGTCGAGCCCATCGGTGATGTTCACGGCATTCGAGGCCGCGGTGAGCATCAGCAGCACCCAAGCCACGTAGAACCAGCCGAGATCGACGCCCAGCGGCCGGGTGAAGGCGAGTTCCGTAGCGACGTCGTAGCCGACTGCACCCCAGGCGAACAGGCCGGAGATGGCCAGCTGTCCGGCGAACTTCCATCGCTTGTTGAGGCCGAGGTTGCGCGCCTTCGTCACCTTGGCGAGATCGTCGAGGAATCCGATGAGGCCCATGCCGACAAAGGCGAGGAGGATGAGGAGCCCAGGTGTGAGGAAGGGCTTGAACGTGAAGTGGATCGCGCCCTCGGCATCGCGCAGATCGAGGTGAGCGGCGAGCCATCCGAGGACGACAGCGACGATCATCACCAGTCCGCCCATCGTGGGGGTGCCCTGCTTGTGGGCGTGATCGACTTCGTCCTGGATGAACTGGCCGACACCCTGGGCGCGGAAGAACCGCATGGCTGCCGGGGTGAGCCCAATGGTGACGAAAAACGCCACCGCGGCGGCGAGCAGCATGGCGATCATCGGCGGGCACCTCCGAGTGCTTCGGGCAATTGCTCCAGGGCCGTGGCTCGCGACGCCTTGACGAGGACGACATCACCCGGACGGAGCAGACTGGCGACCACGGGCACCGCGGCGGCGACGTCGCCGACGACGGCTGCCACAGCCGCACCGGCCCCGCGGGCGATCCCGGGATCGTCTCCCACCACGACGACCAAGAACCCGAGCGCTGCGGCGCGCCGACCAACGGTCTCGTGGAGCTCGGGCGAGCCGCTCCCGAGTTCGTGCATCATCCCGAGCACCGCGATGTGGCGCCCCGGCATCGCAGCCACGGTGGTCAGCGCCGCCTCCATCGAGTCGGGGTTGGCGTTGTAGGCATCGTTCACCATCACCACCGAACCGCCGGCGATCTCACGCTCGGTGACCTCCATGCGCCACGGCGAGAGTCGGACATCGGCGAGCCGATCGACGGCCTCGCCGAACTCGACACCGAGTCCCACCGCAGCCGCCACGGCGGCGGCGGCGTTGCGCGGCTGATGGCGACCCGACACCGTGAGGCTCACCGCGCGGCTGTCCCCCCGATGGGTCAGCACGAACGTGGTCCGGGCCCTGGCATCCACCGACACCCCGGTGGCGGCAACGTCGGCTTCGGAGGTCTCGCCGAAGGTGAGCAACGGGCCGCGGCGCATTCCCACCAGGATCGCATCCTCCGCGGGCAACACCGCCACCCCACCGCCGGGGAGTGCGTCGATCAGCTCCCACTTCGCCCGTCGGACGGTGGCGACGTCGCCAAACATCTCGAGATGGGCCGGACCGATGTTCGTGATGACTGCCACGTCGGGTCGGATCAACGGGGCAAGCGCGGCAATGTGTCCGACCCCGCGGCTCCCCACCTCGACGACCAGGGCGGTGGCGTCGGCGGGGCAGCCGAGGATGGTCAAGGGGACACCGATCTCGTTGTTGTACGAGTTCGGAGCGAAATGGGTTCCGGGGCCGAGGACTGCGGCCGTGAGGTCCTTCGTGGTGGTCTTGCCACTGCTGCCGGTGATCGCGACCACGGGCACCACGATCTCCCCTCGCCGCCGTGCCCCGAGAGCGAGGAGGGCGGCCAGTGGGTCGGTGACCTCGACTCCCGTCGCACCCTCGGGCAGCCGGCCAGGCTCCACCAGGGCAGCAACGGCCCCCGACGACATCGCAGCGCCGACGTACTCGTGTCCGTCCTGACGTGCTCCGCGCAGCGCCACGAACAACGCTCCCGGGCCCGCCCGGCGCGAGTCCGTCGTCACCGACGTGACCACGGCCGAGCCGACCGCGACACCGCCGACGGTCTCCGCCACCGAGTCCAGATCCCACCTCATCGTGCCCTCACGGCTTCGGCGGCGACCACCCGATCGTCGAAGGACTCGACATGATCGCCAAAGTCCTGGGTCTGCTCATGTCCCTTGCCGAGGACGAGGACGACGTCGCCGGGTAGCGCCATCGCGACCGCCGTGTGGATGGCACGGCGCCGGTCGATCTCGACGACGACCGTCGCCGGTCCGTGAGCGCCGAGGGCCACCTCGGCGAGGATGTCTTCGGGCCGCTCGCTGCGCGGGTTGTCGGAGGTGAGGACTGCGACATGGGCTTGCGACGCCGCAGCACCCATCAGCGGTCTCTTGGCGCGATCGCGATCACCGCCCGCTCCGACGATGGCGATCACTCGTCCCGCGCCGCCGAGGATGTGGAGAGCGGTATCGATCACCGCCGACACCCCGTCGGGGGTGTGCGCGTAGTCGACGATGACGGTGAACTCCGCGTCGGTGGCCACCCGCTCGAACCGCCCGGGAACGACCTCGACGCTGCCGATCCCCGCGACGATGGCCCGATCGTCGATGCCGAGGCGACGAGCGCAGGCGGCGGCCACGGCCGCATTCGCCACATTGAATCGGCCGGCGAGCGGCACGTGGATGGCAAGCCCACCCGAAGCGCCCTCGAGTTCGAAAACCGAACCGGCGAACGAGTGCACCGCGCCGCGGACCCGCAGGTCGGCATCGGTTCCGGTACCCACCGTCAGCAGCCGAATCTGCAGGCTGCGAGCGATGCGGGCGCCAGCGGCATCGTCGACCCAGATCACTGCCTCGTCGCATTGGCTGAAGAGCTGGGCCTTGGCGCGCTCGTACGAGTCCATGTCGCCGTGGAAGTCGAGATGGTCCTGCGAGAGGTTCGTAAAGGCGCCGAGTCGGAATCTGGTCTCGGCGACGCGCCCCAGGGCAAGGGCGTGCGAGGACACTTCCACCGCAGCGACATCCACCCCGGCATCGACCATGGTCCTCAATAGGCGCTGGAAGTCGGTCGCTTCGGGCGTCGTGCGCGTCATCGGCACGACCCGGCCCCGGATGCGCGCCCCGATCGTTCCCGCCACCGCCTCGGGTATCGAAGCCGCCCTGCAGATGCTCTCGAGGAGGTGCGTGACCGTGGTCTTCCCGTTCGTACCCGTCACCCCGACGAGCCGCAACGCCTCCGACGGTCGACCCTGGACCGTCGCGGCGAGGGGGGCGAGCGCGGCCCTCGTGTCGGCCACCACCAGTGTCGGAACAGCCCAAGCAGGATCGTCGGTCTCGGCGCAGACGGCAGGCGAACCCGCAGCGATGGCTGACGGAATGAAGCCGTGACCGTCCACGGCGTGTCCCCGCACCGCGACGAACAGCACGCCGCGGCCGGCAGCACGTGAGTCGTGAGTGACATCGCTCACGACAACAGCACCATCACCGCGAATGCGCCCGTGTGTGGCTCGGGCAAGGGCGTCGAGGGTGATGGGCTCAGCCGGCATCGGGAACCACCCCAAGCTGGTTGAGGGCGGCAAGGGTCACCGCGGCAAACACTGGTGCGGCCCCCCGACCCCCGGTGGCATCGCGCACCGGCGAGTCGAGCACCACCGCAACCACCACCCGCGGATCGACGATGGGTGCCATGCCGATGAAGCTGGCGACGACATCGGAGTCGCTGTAGGCCTGTGCGGACTCGACGTACTTCTCCGTGGTACCGGTCTTGCCGCCCACCCGATATCCGGGCACCGCGGCCTGGGTTCCGGTCCCGAGCTCCACGACGGCCTGCAGCATCGATCGCATCTGGGCAGCCGTCGCCGCAGACAACACCCGCCGCTCGGTCACGTCGAATCCCACCCGGGTCCCGTCGGCGCGAACGATCTCCGAGACGAGATGGGGCTGCACCCACACGCCATCGTTGGCGACCGTGGCGTACACCATGGCCATCTGGAGCGTGGTGACCGAGACGTGATACCCGATCGACGTGCCGGCAACGCAGGTGGCAAGGCACCAATCCTCGGGGGCACGCAGCACGCCCGGGGCCTCGCCGGGGAAGTCGATCCCCGTGGCGGTGCCCTCGCCGAACGCCGACATGTAGGTGTGCAGGCGCCTCGCTCCCAACTGCTCTCCGATGAGGATCGTGCCGAGATTCGAGGAGTAGGTGACGATCTCGGTGACGGTGAGTTCGTCGGCGTGCTCGGTGAAGTCCTCGAACACCGTGTCCTGGATGGCGATCTCCTCGGGGATCTGGAACGGCGAGCCCGGCCCCACGAGGCCGGTCTCCAGGGCCCCGGAGATCGTCACCACCTTCTGGGTCGAACCCGGCTCGAACACGTCGGTGACCGCACGATTGCGCAACGCCTCCTCGGGGATGTCACCGCGGGCGTTGGGGTCGTACGTGGGCAGGTTGACCATGGCCAGGATCTCCCCCGTCGCCGGGTCGATCACCACGACGGAGCCGGACGCAGCCCCGGTGCGCTCCAGCGCGGCAGCGAGAGCCTCGGTGGCCGCGAACTGGATCTCGGTCTTGATGGTGAGAACGAGATCCGATCCGGGTTCCGCCGGCTCCACGTGGTACTCACCCTGGGGAATCGCCAGTCCGCGCGGGTCGCGCTCGACGAGGAGCGAACCGGGCCGACCGGCGAGGTCGGCGTCGTAGAACAGCTCGAGGCCTTCGAGTCCGATGTTGTCGTCCGCGCGAACGAAACCGACCACGTGAGCGGCGAGGGCGCCCGCCGGGTACACGCGCTTCGGCTCGGTGAGGAGGTAGACGCCGGCGAGGTCGGCTGCCCGGATCGGCTCGGCGACCGTGGGGTCGAGTTGGCGAGCGATGTACACGAACTCGCTGTCGGCGGCGAGATCGTCGAGGACATCGCGGACCTCCCGCCCCACGAGCGGAGCGAGCACACGCGCCACCGCGACCGGATCCTCGATCTCGAGCGGGTTTGCGTAGACCGTCGTCGAGTCGACGGTGACCGCCAGCTCGCGGCCATCGCGATCGACGATGGTCCCGCGATCGGCGGCAAGGGTTCGACGCTCCAGGCGCTGCTGCAACCCGCGCTCGGCGAACTCCTGCGAGTTGGCACCTTGAACGATGGTGAGCCGATAGCCGAGCAACGCCCAGATGAGCGCGAGCACGACGCCCACACTCATCAGGCGCCCGTTGGGCCGGCGCGGCCGTACCTCCATCGTCTCCTCCTCGGCATCGTGACGATGCCTGCCCGCCAACCTGCCGCCCCGGGGTGCCTTCCCCCGCAGCGGACCCTTCCACGCGGCGGGGTCCTCCCCGCCAAGCCGCCGTCCGCAGCGGCCTCCTCCCTACGGCTGAGCGCTCATGAGGGTCTTGAGATCCACCCACCGGCGCTCGTTGCCTGGATCGGGGTCACCCAACCCGGGGACCTCGATGGTGGCGATCTCGCTCGGATACACCATCCCCAGCTCCTCGGCCAGGGCGGCAATGCGCTCCGGCGACTGGAGTTCGGCCACCCGCAGGCGCAGCTCCCAGTAGCGCGACTCCTCGACACCGATCTGACCGCGGATGTCGTCGAGCACGAAGGCGTTCCGATCGAGCGCCACACGCAACGAGATCATGGCGAAGAACACCGCCGCCAGCGTGAGCGACAGTCCGATCCATCCCCCGACGCGACGCCGCCGGGCCCTGGGGCCGATGACCACGTGGAAACCGCGAGAGGGAAGCGGAAGTGCGAGGGGTTGCGAACGGGCGACCATCAGAGCTTCTCCGCCACCCGAAGCCGGGCGCTGCGCGCTCGCGGATTCATCTCGATCTCGGCGTCATCCGGCCGGACCGCCTTGCGCGGGACGAGGCGCAGCTCGGCGGTCCCGCCGCAGGCGCACACCGGCAGAGCGGGCGGGAACGTGCAGCCCACCGCACCGTCTGCAAGCCGCCGCTTCACGATGCGATCCTCGAGCGAGTGATACGTGATCACCGCGATCCG
>CAYYIA010000035.1:0-10806 GCA_964471875.1 uncultured Acidimicrobiia bacterium | reverse complement strand
GAGATCGATGCCGTCGGCCGTCACCGTGGGGCCGGGCTCGGCGGCGGACACGACGAGCGCGAGCAGACCCTCAACCAGTTGCTGGTCGAGATGGATGGCTTCGACGTGAAGACCGGCGTGATCCTCATCGCCGCCACCAACCGTCCCGACATCTTGGACCCGGCGTTGCTCCGCCCGGGTCGGTTCGACCGCCACATCGTGGTGGACCGGCCCGACATCAAGGGCCGGCGGGCCATTCTCGAGGTGCACGCCAAGGGCAAGCCGCTCGGCAAGGACATCGACCTCGAGTCACTCGCCCGTTCCACTCCCGGCTTCACCGGCGCCGATCTCGCCAACACCATCAATGAGGCGGCGTTGCTGGCGGCGCGGCGTGACAAGGACACGATTGGGATGTCCGAGCTCGACGAAGCCGTGGACCGCGTCATCGCCGGCCCGGAACGGCGGAGCCGGGTGATGACCGAACAGGACAAGAAGGTCACCGCCTACCACGAGGGCGGACATGCGCTCGTCGGCTACGCCCTGCCCAATGCCGACCCGATCCACAAGGTCACCATCATCCCCCGGGGTCGCGCCGGCGGATACACGATGGCCGTGCCCCACGAGGACCGCAATTACATGCGCCGTAGCGAGCTCGTCGACAAGCTGGCGATGATGCTCGGGGGCAGGGCCGCCGAGGAGATGATCTTCATCGATCCCACGACAGGCGCCTCCAACGACATCGAACAGGCGACTTCGCTGGCCCGCAAGATGGTCATGGAGTACGGCATGAGCGACCGCGTCGGTCCGATGAAGTACGGCACCCCCGATAGCGAGGTGTTCCTGGGTCGCGACTACGTTCGCCACACCGACTACTCCGACGACGTCGCCACGCTCATCGACGAGGAGATCCGAGCGCTCATCACCCAGGCCCACGAGGAGGCCCGGGCGATTCTGAAGACCCATGCTGCGGCACTCGATCGTTTGGCGGCGACGCTCATCGAACGCGAGACGCTCGATGCGGAAGAGGTCATCAAGGTGCTCCACGATGTCCCCAAGTGGGAGCACGCCCCCAACGGGTCGATGCGGATCCAGGCCCCCGACGCCCGGACATCAGGCCGCGGGGTGGCGGCGGTCAAGGCCTCGACCGAGGACGGGACCACGCCCTGACCTTCGTTCCGGCGACCTGGGAGATCCGGGGCGCCACGCTGAGCAATGCGGAGCACACCCTGGTGATGGGGGTGCTCAATGTCACCCCGGACTCGTTCTCCGACGGTGGTCGGTTCCTCGATCGCGACGCCGCCATCGCCCACGGTCTGGCCCTTTGGCAGGAGGGTGCCGACCTCATCGATGTCGGCGGCGAAAGCACCCGTCCCGGCGCGCCCGAAGTCGGTGCCGCGGAGGAGGCGGTTCGAGTCGTACCCGTGGTGGCATCCCTCGTCGCCGCCGGGGTGACCGTATCGATCGACACCTCGAAGGCGGCGGTGGCAGCCGCGGCGGTCGAGGTCGGGGCGGCGGTGATCAACGACGTCACGGCCCTCGGCGATCCCCGTATGGCGGCGGTGGCGGCCGACTCCGGATGCGGGGTGGTGCTCATGCACATGCAGGGCAGCCCCCGGACGATGCAGACCGATCCCCGCTACCGCGATGTCGTGGCCGAAGTGCGCGATCACCTGCTGCGGCGTGTCGACTTTGCGGTCGCGGCCGGGATGTCCCCGGGGCGGATCTGCCTGGATCCCGGGATCGGCTTCGGCAAGAACCTCGGCCACAATCTCGATCTCATCCGCTCCGGGGTCCCGGAGCTCGTCGCCACCGGTCACCCGGTCTTGATCGGGGTCTCGCGGAAGTCGTTCCTCGAGAGAATCCTCGGGCCGATCCCCCCGCATGAGCGCGACACCGCTTCGGCAGCCGCACAGGTGCTGGCGATCGCCGGCGGAGCGACCGCCATTCGAGTACACAGCGTGGTCGAAGGACTGCGTTCTGCGCGAGTGGCCGACGCTATCGTCAGGGCCACGCCATGACTGTCGGCCTCGAACCACGCGGCTTCACCTGGGTCATCGCCCGTCGCCTGGCGGTTTCCGAGCGCATCGGCGGATACGGCTTCCAGCATCGCCGGGTGCGGCGCGAGGAGGAGATCGCCTGGCTGCAGGCGAACGGGATCAACGCCGTGCTCTCCCTGCTCGATGGCAACCAGAACCTGGCCGCCTACGAAAAGGCGGGCCTCATCGGCGTCAACGAGGCCCTGCCCGAACTCACCGTGGACGGGGTGAAGCGCGTGCTGAAGGCGATGAGCCGGATCCTGTCGAAGGCGGATCGGGTCCTGCTCGTGCATCGCGATGTCATCGACGACACGCTGGCCGGCGTCCTTGCCGGCTACCTCGTGCACTCGGGGCGAATCGAAGAGCCGATCATGGCCACGGCGTTGATCCAGGAGATCCTCAAGCGACCTCTGGGTCCGGAGGCGCGCGCCATCATCCCGCTCACGGCTGGAGCCTGAGGCGCACGCCGCCGTCGGTCTCGGCTCGAACCTCGGCGACCGCCGGGAGCATCTCCGGTTCGCCGTGGCCCGCCTCGGTGCGCTGGGGATCGTCACCGGGGTCTCGTCCCTATGGGAGACCGCACCGATCGGAGGCGTTCCCCAGGACGACTACCTCAACGCAGTGGTTGGGCTCGACACCGTGATCGGACCGCGACCGCTGCTCCAAGCCTTCCTCGCAATCGAAGCCGATGCCGGACGCGAGCGCCGGGAGCGGTGGGGTCCCCGCACCCTCGATATCGACCTCCTGCTCTACGGGGACGCCGTGATCGCCGCCGAGGGTCTGCAGATTCCGCATCCCCGGATGGGGGAGAGGCGGTTCGTGTTGGAGCCCCTCTCCGAAGTCTGGCCCGACGCCATCGTGCCCGGACTGGGGTCGGTCACTCGACTGCTCGACTCCGTGCGGGCTCAGACCGTCGAGCGCATCGAGGCGGACTGGCTGGCGGGCTGAGCCTCCGGGCATGGTGGGGCCGAGGCGCGTAGAGTCCGCTCTCGCCGTGACGAGGGGGAACCATGTCGCGATCGAGGCGTCTGCTCCGGGTGGCGCTCGCCCTGGGGCTCCTCGTCGGCCTGCCCGCTGGGCCGGCGGCCGCCCGCCAGGAGATCGGCGAGTTCCCGCAGGAGAACGCCTGGTGGCGTCTGACGCCATCGGTGATCTGGGAGGGCGAAACCCTGACCATCGAGGTCACCATCGTGGGTCGCGACGACGTGGCTCGGGTGAGTGTGTACAACCTGGAGTCTCCAGAGACCACGGATCCCATCGTTGCCCCCGGTGTCGGTGACTTCGTCACCCACTACTCGGCCGAGCTGTACGACGATGGCACCCGGGGTGACCGGGTCGCCGGTGACCAGATCTTCACCCGCGAGGGACTGACTCCCGCAGACGTGTTCTGGGAGGGCCGCAATTCCGCATACGGCAGGTTCCAGGGCCTTGTCAGGGTCCAGTACGCCGATGGGAGCTTCGCCCAGAGCAACTCCCCGATGTTCGGCGGCGTGGTCGCCGGTGCCTATCGGGATGCCTTCGGGGTGCACGACTTCGGTGGTGGGCTCAGCGCGACGTCATATGCATTCTTCATCGAGGACGCCGACTACGAGGTGATCGACGCCTATCCGTTGGCGTCGGTGTTCTGCGGAACCTCGAACTTCGCCGCGTATCGGAAGCTGTACAGCGTGCTACCCGATGTCTTCGACTTCGCCACCGTGATGCCGGGCATGCAGGTACTCCACCCGGAAGGGTTCGGGGAGAACGTTCCGTACTTCGTCGGGGTGTCCAGTGCAGTGGAGGGTATCGGAACCGATCCGTTCGACAAGACAGCAACCTTCGGCTCGGCCGGGCGGTTGCAGGGAGCCATCTATCACTCCTTCGGTGATGTCTCGATCATGGACCACGAGATCGTTCATGCCTGGGGTGCCGACCTGGGCGAGTCCCTCGGCTTGGTCGACGACGACGGAACCCATTGGAGCGAGTGGACGGACATCGGCGGCCAACTCGGTGCCTATCACTTCACCGACGACGGACGCATCGGATCGTTCCACTACAACGGCGACGAGACCTGGCGATTCGTCGCCAACACCGACCACTCGGAGGACGGGTACGCGCCACTCGAGTTGTACCTCATGGGACTCATCCCGGCCGATGAGGTCCCGCCGATCCACATTCTCCGAAATCCCGACCTCACTGATCCCGAACGGGTGACCGTCGAGTCGTTCACCACCGTGACGATCGGCGACATCATCGCCGCCGAGGGTGAGCGGTCCCCGGCGTATCCCGACGCTCAGACCGAGTTCACCATGGCGTTCATCGTCACCCAGGATGTGGCGTTCAACGATGCCGCCTATGCCTTCTTCTCGTTGCTGTCGTACGACCTGACCGCGCCGGACCGATTTCCCGAGGCGGACTACTTCGCCCCGTTCTCGTGGGCCACGGGGGGAGCGGCCACTCTCGACACCCGGCTGCCGGTGGATCTGCCCTTGCCGGACCTGGCGGCGATGACGACGACGACGGTGACCACCGTGGCGACGCCACCGGGCACGGTGCCGCCCACCGTGTCATCGGGGACGACAGAGGTGGTGGCCGCGACCACGACTACTCCGGCGCCGTCGCAGGGCACCGACGATGGCTCAGGCGTGCCGCTGGTCGTGCTGGTGGCTGTCGGGGTACTCGCCGCTGCCACCGGCTTCTGGTTCGTGACTCGCAAGCAGCCCTGACCGCCGGACCCGACTCAGTCGAGCGCGATCAGTCCGGCTCCGGTGGGGGAGAAGCCGCAGGCCAGATAGAACGGCTCGAGGTCGGGGTCGAAGTCGACGTGCAGCCACTCGCATCCGGCGCGGCGCGCCTCGTCGCGGGCAACACCCACCAGTCGTGTGCCGACACCGAACCCTCGGCTCGGCGCCGCCACCATCACATCCTGGACCCAGGCGTGGACGAGGCCGTCCCAGAGCACGTTCACGAATCCGACCAACGCCTCGCCGCGTCGGGCCACCACCCAGCCGAGACTGTGCCGTTCCACGAGGCGGCGCCAATCCCACTCGTCAGCCGTGTAGATCCTGTGGCCGAATGCCTCGGCGTGGAGCGCATTCACCTCGTCGGTGGCGAACTCCCCGCGCCAAGTGCACTCGACCGTCGTCGCGGGTTCGTGGGTCATGCTGGTGCCTGGCGCCTAGTTCAGTCCGCGATGGTCCTGCTTGAGGGCGGTGTCCACTCCGACTGCTGACGCAAATGCGAGCAGGCGCAGCGTTCCCCGGGCATTCGGCGAGATGTCGAGCAGGTAGTTGTCGGCCGTGGTGAACAGCGTCTTCGCAAAGCCTTCCCACGACTTGGTGATCCGGCCGACCTCGGCGCCGGTGGCATCGACGATCGCAAAATCCCAGGCCCGCCAGTTCTCGGCCTGGATCTGACCGATCTCGGTCCCGGCGGCATCGTGAAGGCCAAAGCGGATCTTGCCAAAGACGTTTTGCTGGCGAATCGAACCCACTTCGGCGCCGACGCCATCTCTGACGATCAACGAGGACCGCACGATCTTGCGGGGCCTGGTCAGTTCGAGCACCTTGGCACCGGTGGTGTCGTATACGGCCAGGGTGTGGGTCATGAACTGGTCGAGCGATGAGACGAATCGCGCCACCTTCTTGAGGGTGGTCTGTCCCTCCTGGCGAATGGCCCCGATCTCGTTTCCGTCCGCGTCGCGGATGGCGTACTCGTTGGTCAGTTCGATGACCTTGACCTTCTGGCTGATGACGACTTTCGAGTGGTCGAGGAGGTTCATGGCGCGGAATGTAGTGCCGACGAGGGTCGGGTCGTATGCCCCTGGCACCGGGCGCGGCTGGACAGGTACGGTCGTGCCAACTGGGAGGAACCGGATGACCGGGTTCGGCGGCGGGGGTTTGCGTCCCGAGGCGTCGCCGCTGCGCTCCACGCGGTTGTCTCCGTTGCCCGACCTTCCCCCCATCCCCGACTCGACGATGACGGAGCGAAGGCCGTATCGCTCAGCCGTCGTTCCCGGAACGCTGGTTCGCATCGCCGCCGTCGCCACGGGCGCGACCGCTGCGGCACTAGCCATCTATCTGAACAGCGTCTCGGACGTCGTGGGCAGGGCGCGACTCGATCCTCTGTCGGTGTACCAGCAGGACCTCATGACCCTGTCACGCAACGGCGACCGGGTGGCGCTCGCACTCCTGGGCATCCAGGCGCTGACGACGGTGCTGCTCATGGTCTGGTTGCGCCGCATGTACCGGACCCTGACCACGCTCGGTGTCGATGCCACCAGGTTCGCTCCCGGATGGGCGGTCGGAGCCTGGATCGTGCCGTTCCTCAACTTCGTACGACCCAAGCAGATGATCGACGAGGTGTGGCGCGGGTGTGACCCGGATGCTCCGCACACCTTCGCGGCGTCCCGTGCGGCCCCGGTACCTCGCACGCTCCACTTCTGGTGGGGGTTCTGGGTGCTGGCGTCGGTGCTTGCCGTCGTCGCCGGGTCCCCGAACTCCGGGGACTCGTTGGGCGACTTCGAGGACTTCGTGGAGACGTCCCTTGCAGGTGCGGTCGCCACCGCCGTGTCGGCGTTGCTCCTCGAACGGGTGGCGGCCCGCCTGACGATGCGCCATCACGAGCGGGCGGTCCGGCTGGAGTTGGCGCCGCCGCTGGCTCGGCCGTGGGTGACCTCGGTGCGCCAGGATGGCGCGGTCAGGGCTTCCCGACTGGCGGCGAGCCTGATTCCGACGGCGGTGGTGCTGGCCACCCTCGGCGTCGGGGCATGGACCATCGAGGCCACGCTCGAAGGCGAAACAGGGCTGACCGGAGACGCCGCTGAGATTCGCATGATCGATGAGCTCCGGGTCGGCGACTGCTTCGACATTCCCCCCGGCGAATACGTGCTCATCGTTCCGATCGTGGACTGTGACGAGGCGCACGATGCCGAGTTCCTGCTCAGGGTGGGCCTGAGTGTCGGCACCGTGCCGTACCCCGGCCTTGATGCGCTGATCGATCGGGTCAGCACCGACTGCATCCCTGCCTTCGACGAGTACGTCGGGATGCGCTATGAGGACTCATCGCTCGACGTGTACTGGCTGTATCCCGATGAAGCAGGCTGGGCGGGGGGCAACCGGGCAATCGAGTGTGTGCTCGTCTCCGTCGATGGGTCCAAGCTGACGGGATCGATGCGGGGAGCTGCCCGCTGAGTCCGGTGTGCCTGGGGCCGCTCCGTCCCGGAGGCCTACACTTCTCCCGTCTGGTACCCGTCGAGGACTGGAACACGCATGGATCTTTCCCTCGTCGGCCCGGGTCGGGCCGGTCTCGCCGTCACCCTGGCCGCCAAACGCGCCGGCCATCGCATCACCGGGGTGCTCGGCCGTGACGCGTCGACCAGTGCCGAGGCTGCGAGGCAACTCGAGGCCCCGGTCGTCTCGTGGGGCGAGCCGCTTCCGGCGTGCGACCTCGTGTTGGTGGCGGTGCGCGACGATGCCATCTCCGATGTGGCCGAGCGTCTCATCGGTCAGGTGGCCGCCGTCGGTGCGGTGGCCCATCTCTCCGGACTGAGGTCGATCGCAACACTCGCCGGCGTCGGTATCCCGTTCGGCTCGTTCCACCCGTTGCAGACGCTGCCCTCGCCCGAGATCGGAGCCGATCGGCTCGCCGGAGCCTGGGTGGCGGTTACCTCCGACGACGACCTCCTCAGCGATCGGCTCTTTGCCTTGGCTGCCTCGTTGGGATGCCACCCCTTCGAACTCGCCGATGAGCAGAAGCCGCTCTATCACGCCGCGGCAGCAGCAGCCGCCAACTTCACCCTTGCCGCCCTTGCCATGTCGCGGCGCCTCTTCAGTGCTGCCGGGGTCGACTTCGCCGCAGCCGCACCACTCATCGATGCCATCGTCGCCAACGCCGCCACGATGGGTCCGGAGGCTGCGTTGACCGGTCCGGTAGCCCGGGGTGATGTCGGCACGGTGCAGGCTCAGGTGGCGGCAGTGCGCACTGCTGCTCCAGAGCTGGCCGAGCACTTCGTCGCCATGGTGCGCGCCACCGCAGCCGTCGCCGGCACTTCCGCGAGGATCGAGGAGGCGCTGCGATGATCGTCGTCGACTCGTTCGACGCGGCCCGGCAGGCCACCTCCGGCACCGTGGGGCTGGTGCCGACGATGGGCTACCTGCACGAGGGGCACCTCGCCTGTGTTGCCGCGCTCCGACCCGAGTCGAGTTGCGTGGTCATGAGCATCTTCGTGAATCCGCTCCAGTTCGACGATCCCGGAGATCTGGCGCGCTACCCGCGCTCCCTCGAGCGCGATCTCGAACTCGCCGGTGATGCCGGCGTGGATGTCGTCTTTGCCCCGGCCGTCGCCGAGATGTATCCGGAGCCACCCCTGACCAGGGTCTCGGTGTCTGTCGTGTCGGAGGAGATGGAGGGTCTGCACCGACCTGGGCACTTCGACGGCGTGGCCACGGTCGTCGCCAAGCTGTTCGCCGGCCTTCGGCCGGCCCGCGCTGCCTTCGGGCGGAAGGATGCCCAACAGCTGGCAGTGGTGAAGCGGCTCGCCTCGGACCTGAGCTTGGGGGTCCAGATCGTCGAGGTATCGACCGTGCGAGAGCACGACGGGTTGGCGCTCTCCAGCCGGAATGTCCTCATCGAAGACCGCAAGGCCGCCCTGGGACTTTCCCGCGGCCTGTTCCTCGCCGCCGATGCCGCGCTCGCAGGAGAACGGTCGGCGACCACCCTCGAGGAGATCGCTGGACGGACCGCGTCGCGGGCGGGCGCCACGGTGGAGTACGCCACCCTCGCCGATGCCCGTACCGCGCGACGGACTCCGGTTCTCGATCGGGTCGCCTTCCTGGCGATCGCGGCCCGGGTGGGTCGTGTTCGGTTGATCGACAATGTCGTCCTCGAGCCGGACGGCACCGCCGACCGGGGGACCAGGCTCGATGGTCCCTCGATCCTGGGAGGATCGTGATGCTGATCGCCATCGATGTGGGCAACACCCAGACCGTGATGGGCCTCTACGACGGGCACGAACTCGTCGACTCGTGGCGCCTGTCGACCGTGCGCGAGCGCACCGCCGACGAGTACCGCCTGTTCCTTGCCGGTCTCTTGCGCCAGGACGGCTTCCGGTTGGAGGACGTGCACGGCGTGGCGCTGTCGAGCGTCGTGCCAACGGTGAAGGCGGCGATGATCCAGGTGGCCGAGGAGATGATCGCGGGCGAGCTGGTCGTGGTGGGTCCGGGGGTGAAGACCGGGATGCCGATCAACATCGACAACCCACGTGAGGTCGGCGCCGACCGCGTGGTCAACTCCGTGGCGGCAGCAGCCCGATACGGCACCCCGGTGGTGTCGGTGGACTTTGGGACCTCGACGAACATGGACGCGGTCGATGGCACAGGCGCCTACGTGGGGGGTGCCATCGCGCCTGGCCTCGAGGTATCGCTCAATGCCCTCATTACCGCCACCGCGGCGCTGCGGCGTGTCGATCTCACCCCACCGCGGGCTGCCATCGGCCGCAACACCGTGGAAGCGATCCAGAGTGGTCTGCTCTACGGGCATGCCGGCCTGGTCGATGGGTTGGTGGAGCGGCTTGTCGCCGAGCTGGAAGGGAACCCGGCCGTCGTGGCCACGGGGGGCCTGGCTCCTACCATCGTTCCCCACTGCCGGTCGGTCGAGATCGTGGATCCCAACCTCACGCTCGATGGGCTGCGGATGATCTACGAAATGAACGTGGTGCATGGCTGAAGACGACCAACTCGAAGAGCACCGCCTCACCGCCGCCCGGCTGGCCAAGGTGGAGGCGATGCGCGCGGTCGGAGACGAGCCGTATCCGGTTCGCTTCGAGCGCACCGCCAGCGCCGCAGAGGTGCGATCCCGGTTCGGGGACCTCTCCGCCGGTACGGCCACCGGGCATCGCGAGACGCTCGCCGGGAGGCTGATCAACACCCGGCATGTCGGCGGGCTCGCCTTTGGGGTTCTGCGCGATCACACCGGCGACCTTCAGCTGTTCGTCGAGAAGTCCACACTCGGTGATCGATTCGACGGCTTCAACGATCTCGATGGTGGTGACTGGATCGGAGCGTCGGGTGAGGTGATCACCACCAAGCGCGGCGAGCTCAGCCTGCGTGTCGAGGAGTTCTCGCTGCTGGCCAAGGGTCTGCGCCCCCTTCCGGACAAGTGGCACGGTCTCGTCGATGTGGAGAAGCGTCACCGCCAGCGCTACGTGGACCTCATCGTCAACGAGCAGGCACGCCTGGTGATGGAGCGACGCATCGAGATCGTGCAGTCGATCCGCCAGTCGCTGCTCGCTCGCGGCTTCCTCGAAGTCGAGACTCCGGTACTCCACCATGTCCCCTCTGGGGGACTCGCTACGCCGTTTGTGACCCACCACGACGCCCTTGACATCGACATGTTCCTGCGCATCGCACTCGAGTTGCACCTCAAGCGGCTCATCGTTGGCGGGGTCGACCGGGTGTTCGAGATCGGTCGGGTGTTTCGCAATGAAGGCGTGTCGCCTCGCCACAACCCCGAGTTCACGATGCTCGAGGTGTATCAGGCGTTGGCCGACTATGGCGACATGGTGACCCTCACCGAGGCGCTTGTGGTCGAGGCCGCCGAGCGGGTGCTCGGCACCACCGAGATCATCTACGACGGGCGGCCGATGTCGCTGCGCGCCCCGTGGCGACGGCTCGATTACGTGGGAGCGGTGGCCGAGGCGACGGGAAGCGACTGGGATCCGGTGATGCCGGTCACCGAAGCCCGGTCCCGCGCCGCTGCCGCCCAGGTCGCCGTCGACGAGGCCTGGGGTACGGGTCGGATCATCGCCGAGGTG
>CAYYIA010000034.1:0-10824 GCA_964471875.1 uncultured Acidimicrobiia bacterium | reverse complement strand
CGTCCCGAAGGGTGCGCATCTGTCGCTCAGCAAGGCCTTCGAGGGCGATGAGGTCGCTGATCCCTTCGACGAGGACGACGAGGCGCGCATGGGTGGCTCGCGCGAGGGCATCCACAAGAGCACGGTGCGTGGCACCAGGCCCGTTCGCATATCCAGCAAGGGCGCGCTCGGCGCGATGCCGGCGTTCGAGGTGACGCATGTTGGGTCGAGTATGTCACCGCCGCGACTCGGATATGGCCTGGTTCCTTGGGATACCGGTGCCGCCGACCTATCCGAACGTGTCGAGGATGTTCAACCCACCCATGAGGATTCCGAGCACCGTGAGTACTCCTCCGAGGAGCATCCTGCCGCGAAACAGGTACACGACTCCGGCGATGATCAACACGATGCCAATGGCCCACACCAGGGGCACGCTCGCCACGACCAGGTAGTCCATCATCCTCGACCTCCCTCAGGTGCTCTGGTGGGTGATCGCTGCGGGGGCTGGTTCGTTACTCGCTGCGGTGCGACCACGTGGCGTCGACGAGAGCATGGGACCCGATTGCTGACCGGGGATGATCCCAGCCGGAGCGCCAAGGAACCGAGCGAAGCGAGGTTCCCGGTGTCTCGCTTGGTGAACACGATCGCGAGTGCGCTCCGGCGGAGCCGGAGCGCCAAGGAACCGGGCGAAGCGAGGTTCCCGGTGTCGGAGAGAAGACTCGAACTTCCACGCCCTTTCGGGCACTAGGCCCTCAACCTAGCGCGTCTGCCAGTTCCGCCACTCCGACGTGGGCCGGGGATTGTAACCCGCCGCGAACCGTCAGCCGTCGATCCGGTGCCACATGGCGATGTTCCAGGTGTCGAGCGCCGGGTAGTGAAGGTAGCCACCGATCTCATCGGCCCACACCACACCCGGGTCAGGCACTTCGAAGAGCGGGATGAAGACGAGATCCTCGGCGAGGATCGCCTCCGCTTCCGCGAAGTAGGCGCGCAACTCGCGCTCGTCGGCGGTGAACCCCATGAGCCGGGTGAGGACCCCGTAGCGGGCTGAGTTCTCGTTGATCACCGAGGACGCCCCCTGGTTGAACCCGGCCTCCTCCTTCCCGGTCACGGCGGGCGATCCCCATCGGGAGAAGGCGAGTCCATCGGGCGGTGTCGCCGCCGGATCCCATGCGGCGTGCATGGCCACCGCCCTGACGTAACCGGGATTGCCCTTCCAGCTCCAGTTGCCCAGGTCGTAATTGCCGAAGTCGAGCGTGTCGCCGTAGAAGACGAGGGATGGGTCGGTCTCGAAGCGGTAGTTGATGCCGGCATCGGCGAACATCGGGGCGAGGGTCTCGGCGAGGCGCATCCGGATGTCGGCCGAGGTGGTGACGAACACCGCGGTCGGCGGGTTGGCGACGCAGTCGACCCCGTCCTTCTCACAGAGCGCGGTGACGTAGTCGCGGGCCTTCTGCGGGTTGTAGTCGTATTGCGCCCACGCCTCCTGCGACCATCCTGGTGTGAAGGCCTCCAGGTAGGAGTCCATCGCCTCTCCCCAGCCATCGAACACGGCTTCGACCAAGCCCTGGCGGTCGATTGCATGGGCCACCGCCAGCCGGTACTCGAGGTGCTCGTTGTACGACCCCGGATTACGGGCGAGACGCCCGTCACCGAACTGGAAGCTGAGGTGCTCCCAGACACCCGAGCCGGCGATGTCCACGACTACCCCGTCGAGGGCGGCGAGGTGATCGAGGACGACGGGATCCCACCCAGGGTTGATCACGTCCACGAGGCGCGACTCGAAGTCCGCGAGCAGTGTGTCGAGATCGGGCTCGAAGCGAAACACGACCCGGTCGAGGTACGGAAGCGACTGACCGGACTCATCGACCTTCCAATAGTTCGGGTTCCGCACCAGCGTGAGATGCTCGCCCCTCACCCATTGCTCGAACTCGAATGGTCCCCCGGACAGCCACATCCGCTCGCTCCACACTCCCGTGACGAGGTCATCGGCGCCGATGGCGTGGGCCGGGAGCAGCACCGCAAAGAGCGCTTCCACTTCGAGTGAGGGCCGCGTCATGACGAATTCGAACGACTTCGGGCCGACGGCGATCGACTCCGGCACGATCAGCTCGTAGCCGGACTTGTCGGAGGCGACATCGAAGCGCATCACCTGCTCGTAGGTGAAGCGGAAGTCCTCGCCGCTGATCGGCGTCCCGTCCGCCCACACGGCTCGGGGGTCGATCTCGTAGCGCACCGACTCGGTTCCATCGCCATTGACCACGAGGCCGCCGTTCGCCACCGACGGCAGCGCCACGACGACGTCAGGCACCAACTCGAGGGTGGCCCCGTCGATGTCGGCGACCCCGGCCCATACCCCGGCCCCGATCAACGCCGCCACTGCCGACTCCCCGCCACCAGAGAACCAATCGAGGGTCACCGGTTCCTCCAGCACCCCGATGACGACCTCCCCTCCATAGTCCACCAACGGAGGAAGGGAGGAGGTCGTGGTGGAGGGCTCCGGGGCGGTCGTCGTGGTGGTGGGGGGGGCAACCGTGGTGACGGTCGTGGACGGCGCCACCGTGGTCGTGGGGGCCGCTTGGCCACCGCACCCGGCCACCGTGAGGATGACCCCGATCGCGGCGGCCACGGGCCGCGCGGTGCGGCGCTGTGGTGGGGCGAAGTGCGGCACGGGGGTCACGGAGGCCACTGTACCGATGGTCTTCCGATGCGCCGGCGATCAGGCCGCGCGAGCGCGACCCTCGAGGGGCCTAACGCCCTACGAAGCGCCCTTGGCGACGAGGTGACAGGCTACGAAGTGACCGTTGCCCTTGTCCTCGAGCGGTGGGTGGTCGAGGGTGTGGCAGACCTCCGTGGCCCGCGGGCACCGATCGAGGAACCGGCAATGCGGCTCGGGGTTGATCGCCTTGGTGACACCGCCCTTGATCTCCACCGGGGGCCGCTGGTAGGAGGGGTCCGGCACCGGCACTGCCGAGAGCAGGGCACGGCTGTACGGGTGCAGCGGGTTCTGGAGGAGCTCTTCGGTGTTGGCCAGCTCGACGATCTTGCCGAGGTACATCACACCGATGCGATTGCACATGTAGCGGGCCACGGCGAGGTCGTGCGTGATGTAGAGGTACGACACCGAGAACTCGTCGGCCAACTGGAGCATCAGCTCCATGATCGAGATGCGGATCGAGACGTCCAGCATCGACGTCGGCTCGTCGGCCACCACGAAGTTCGGGTTCATCACGAGGGAGCGGGCGATGGCGACGCGCTGCCGTTGCCCACCGGAGAGCTCGTGGGGGTAGCGGAACAAGAACGACTTGGCCGGGGTCAAGCCCACCACCGCCAGCAGTTCGGCCACGCGGGCCTCGCGCTCGGGGACCGAGTAGACCTGCTGCACCTGGAGCGGCTCGGCGATGGTGTCGTACACGGTGCGCCGTGGGTTCATGGACTCGTAGGGATCCTGGAAGATCATCTGGACGTCGCGACGGAACGCCCGCATGTCCGACTTCTTCACGTTGGCGACGTCGATCATGCGGCCGTTGTCGGCGATGTGGATGGTTCCACTGGTGGCGTCGGTGAGTTTGACGAGCATGCGACCGGTGGTCGTCTTGCCGCAGCCGGACTCCCCCACCAGTCCGAGGCTCTCTCCCGGGGCGATCTCGAAGCTCACGCCGTCGACGGCGTGTACGAAGTCGACGGGCTTGCGGAACGCACCGCGGGTGATGGGATAGAGCTTGGTGAGGTTCTCCACCTTGACCAGCGGCTTGGTGGTGATGGCGAGATCGTCGCTCATGCCAGCCCCTCCTCGGACATCGAGGGCACCTTCTCCCAGTGCCAGCATTCCACGGCGTGGCCCGGGCTGACCTCCTGCAAGGGCGGAGACTCGACGACGCACTTCTCGGTGGCAAAGGGGCAGCGCGGGTGGAAGCGGCAGCCGGAGGGTGGGTTGATCAGGTTCGGCGGCTCGCCCTTGAGGGGAGCGAGTCTGCGGCGTGGTCCGGTGATCGAAGGCGCCGAGTGGAGCAGCAAGTATCCGTAGGGGTGACGCGGGTTGGCGAACACCTCCTCGGTCGGTCCGATCTCGACGATGCGGCCGGCATACATGACCGCGATCTTCTGTGTGACCTCGGCGATCACCGCGATGTCGTGGGAGATGTAGATGATCGCCATCCCCAGTTCCTTCTGGATGCGAAGCAGCTGGGCGAGGATCTGGTCCTGCACGATCACATCGAGGGCAGTGGTGGGCTCGTCGGC
The DNA here is from genome assembly GCA_964471875.1 of uncultured Acidimicrobiia bacterium. GTDB lineage: Bacteria > Actinomycetota > Acidimicrobiia > Spongiisociales > UBA11373 > UBA11373. The sequence continues at coordinate 6,603 of CAYYIA010000034.1, read as the reverse complement.
GATGATCACCTGCGGGTCGCACGAAAGGGCCATGGCGATGATGGCCCGCTGGCGCATGCCACCTGAGAACTCGTGCGGGTACCGGTCGAGCATCTTCGGATCGACACCGACGAGGTTGAACAACTCCTCCATCCGCTTGCGAGCCTCGGCGGCGGTGGGGCGGGGCTTGATGTGGAGGTTGATCGCCTCGAGGATCTGTGCCCCGACACGCTGCACCGGGTTCCAGGCATTCATGGCACCCTGGAACACCATCGAGATGTCCTTCCAGCGGTGGGTGCGCATCTCCGCTTCGCTGAGCGGGAGCAGGTCCTCACCGTTGAGGCGAATCTCGCCCTCGCGGAACTTGGCGTTGTCGGCCTGGAGGCGCAGCAGCGACATCGCCACCGAGGTCTTCCCGCAGCCCGACTCGCCCACCAAGCCGAGCGACTCACCGGCGAGGAGGGTGAAGGTCACATTCGAGACCGCCGACACGTTGCCGCCATCGACCTCGTACTCCATGGTGAGGTTGTCGACCTCGAGCAGGGCAGCACCCTTGCGGTCGCGCGGCGGCGCCCCTGCCGGCGAAGGAATCGTCTGCATCGGACTCACCGTCTCCTCAGTCTCGGGTTGATGACTTCGTCCATCGCCCGCCCGACCAGGAAGAACGAGGCGGCGACCAACGTGACCGCCATTCCGGCGGGAATGAGCAGCCACCAATAGCTGGTGCCCGACAGCAGGTACCCCTGGCTGTGGGTGGTGTAGATCATGATCCCCCAACTCATCGGGGTGTTCATGAGTCCGAGGAACGACAGGGTCGCCTCGAGGGAGATGGCGTCCGTCACCGTGAACATCATGTAGAGGAAGCTGAGCGGCAGCACGTTGGGGATGATGTGCCGGAAGATGATGTGGCGGTTGCTCCCCCCGGCGACACGGGCGGCGTCGACGAATGGCTTCACCGTCACCGATAGGGCCTGGGACTTGAGCACGATCGCGGTGCCACCGAATCCGGAGAGCACGCCGAGCAGGATCCCCAGCAACGGCAGGTTCAGATTGAACAGCGCGCTCACCACGATGAGGATCGGGATCAACGGCACCAAGAGCACGAGGTCGGCGAAACGCATCAGGGCGGCGTCGAGCCAACCCCCATAGAACGCCGCTACGGAGCCGATCGTTGTGGCGATGAAGACGGCGAACAGGGCGGCGATCGCTCCGAGTGCGAAGGCGGCCCTGGTGCTGTACATCAGCTGGGAGAGGATGTCGCGTCCCACCGGGTCGGTGCCGAGCCAGTGCGCCTTGGAGGGCGGCGCCGGCTGCAGCGGAATCGAGACCGTCTCTCCTATCTCGACGAACGGATTGGTCTCGAGCTGAGCATCGGCGAGGCTGATCTCGTGGAAGGGATCGACGACCTCCTCGACGATCACGAAGTCGGTGATCACCGCGTCGTATCCCTTCACCGGGTCGTAGATGGCGGGATCCCACACCCGGTCCATCAGGATGGGATGGATCAGCGCCATGAGGGCGAAGAGGCCGATGATCGTCAACCCGACGAGACCGATCTTGTTGCGGGCGAAGAGCTTCCAGTTGCGGGCGAAGGTCTTGCGGGCCAGACGGAGCCGGACGCGCCACAGGCTCTCCGGTTCGATGCGTCCGTCTTCCGGCTTCTCCGGCTCGCGCATCCGGAGAGAGGGTGTCGCCTTGGTGTCGAGGTCGGTCACAGTGGCGTCCTGCTTTCGATCACTGGTATCGGATACGGGGATCGAGGTACATGTAGATGATGTCGGCAACGAGGTGCCCGAACAGGGCGAGCACCGCGATGATCGACAGACACCCGATGGCCAGGGGGATGTCCTCGAGGGTCACCGCGCTCAGCAGCAGCAACCCGATCCCGGGCCACGAGAACACCGTCTCGGTGATGATGCCGCCGCCGATCACGAAGGCGAGGGCGAGCACGAGGGAGGTGACCACGGGCAGGAGGGCATTGCGGGCGGCATGGCGATCCCGGATCACCTTTTCGGAGAGGCCCTTGGCCCGGGCGGTGAGGATGAAGTCCTCCCGCAGCGTCTCCAGCATCGACGCCCGTGTGAGCAGCATGATCCCGGCGAAGGCCACCAGCGAAAGCGTCATGACGGGCAGCAGGGTGTGGTGAAAGATGTCGGCGGCGTACGCCCGCATCGGCGACATGTAGAAGTACACGAATGGGTAGAGCACACCGATGAGGAAGGCGAAGTTGCGCACCCGCAGCGCCGGCGCCAGCTCGAGGCGACGGCGAGCGATGACCGTGGTGATGGCGGCGGCGAGCATCGAGAGCGCCGCCACGATGATCATCCTGAGGAACACCTGATTGGCGGAGAACGGTGAGCCCACCCAGTCCTGCACGTCGATGAACTTGTTGATCGGGAACACCCGGAAGCCCACCCAGTCGGTGAGCATGAACCCGAACCCCCAGATCATCAACAGGGCGAACCAGGGGTAGAACACGGTGTACAGGCCGACGCCGCCAAGGGTCAGGGCGTACTCGGTGAACCTCCCGCGGCGCCACGCCAGGACCTTCCCGGTCACGAAACCGAGGTAGTAGGCGAGCAACGTCGCCGAGAGGAACAGCACGAGCGTGCGCGGCAGCGCCTCGAGGATCATCTCGCTGACCGGCCGGGGCCACTGCGAAAGGCTGTTGCCGAAGTTGCCGGTGAAGAAGTTGCCCATGTAGGCGAGGTAGCGGGCCCCCACCGGCTTGTCGAGCCCAAGACGCTCGGCGAGGACGGCCTTTTGCTCTGGTGGGATCTCGGGGTTGCCGATGTACTGCTGGGTGAGATCGCCCGGCTGGGCCTCGAGGAGGAAGAAAACCACGGTCAAGAACACGATGAAGAGGAGGAGCATCTGCACCACCCGCTTCGTGATGAACTTGGCCATGCCCGTCCTCTACCTGGGGGTCCGCCCTGGAGCGGGGACCTTAGCAGCCGAACCCTAGCGCCTCAATGGCCCTCCCCCTCCGCAGTCGAGGACTGGCAGTGAGGGTCCGTTCTCCCGCTCGGGGATCGAGACGGGCGAAACGCCCAGCACGCGAGAAGGGGGCGGGACTTGCGTCCCGCCCCCTTCGCTGCGCTCCAAGGAGCGCGTCGCTCGATCAGATCACTGAGCAGCAGTCACGAGACCGGAGAACCCGTTCCCGAACTGGAGACCCGAGAGGGTGTCCGTGAACGGGAAGTTGATCGAGGCCGAGCGATAGGCCTCGATGATGCCGGTATCGAACAGCAGAATGAACGGCTTGTCCACGAAGAAGATGTCTTCGAGCTGCCACATGATGTCGAAGGCTTCTTCGGTCGTCTGCGCCTGGTTGAACTCTTCGATCAGGGCATTGAACTCAGGGTTGTTGTACCCCGTGGCGTTGTCGCCGTAGTTCGGTCCGAGCGTGTCGTTCTTGCCGGCCCAGAAGGCCTCGTGATACGTCGGCAGAGCCGGGTTGCCCAGGCTGTAGCCGAGGATGTACATCTGGAAGTCCAGCGTTCCCTCATCGGTCGGGGTGAACACCTTGTCCACGATGACACCGAAGTCGGTCGGCAGCGCCCTCGCATTGAAGCCCAGGTCCTGGAGGGACTGAGCAATGATCAGCGAGTACGTCGCGCGCAGCGGGTCGTATCCGGGCCCGGGGGCCAAGATCTCGATCGAGTCAACGGGTGCGCCGTTGTACATGATCCCGCTGCCGGGGACGATGGCGTTGCTGGCGAAGTCAGGAGCCTGACCTTCCGGGTAGGTGAACCCGGCGTCCAGGAGCGCCTTCACCGCGGCGTGGAGGCGAGCCTCCGTGCCGGTGGCGGTGTAGGGCTCGTCGTCGGCCGTGCCCAGCGTGCCATCGGCACCGGGGTCGGCAAACGGCGTTCCGTCATAACGGGTGTCGAGCGCCAGGTCGGTGTAGATCGCCTGGTACGCGTCCGCCTTCTCCTCGTTGTACCAGTTCACGTTCCCCTCGGGGACCGTGGCGTACAGCGGGAATGCAACGTTCTGGAGAACGCGAGTGGCCACGTACTCCTTGTCGATCATGAAGGCGACCGCATCGCGGAAGCCCTGGATCGACATCGGCTCGTTGCGCAGGTTGAAGGCGAGATAGCGGAAGCCGTTGGTCCGGTTGACCACGGCCGTCAGGTTCTCGTCACCGGTGATCTGGTCGAGCAGACCACGCTGCAGGCCCAACGGGTTGTAGAGGTAGTCCACCTCGCCAGCCTTGAGGGCGAGCACCGCGGCGCTCTGATCGCCGTAGAGCGAATAGATCTGGTCGGTGATGAACGGACCAACGGTGTACGTGACGCCACCCGAGGTGACTTCACGGCCCTGGTCGTAGTACCCGGAGAATCCGTTGTCCACGGAGTTGCCCAGGGTACGGGCGAAGGCGCCCTCTTCACGGGTGTCGAACACCATCGGGCCACCCGAGGGGTCGCCGGCACCGGAGGCGCCGTACAGCGCACCGGCCGGGTCCTCGGAGGTCGCGGCCTCAGCCACGATGTCGGCCCAGAAGTGCTCGGCCATGACCGGCCCGAGGCCAGGTCCGTGCGGCCAGATGGCCAGACCGGGCATCACGTTCCAGGTGAACTTGACGGTGAAGTCGTCGACGGCGACGACGTCGGTGAGGCCCAGGATCGGGTTCCCGGAAGCGGGATCCACGGCGGGCTCGCCGGTCGCCTCATCGATGGCCACCCACTGGTACGCGCCGATCCAGTTTCCGCCAAGACCGAGATCATTCACGGTATGGGCGGTGAAGGCGACGTCGTGCGCCGTGATCGGCGTGCCGTCGCTCCACACTGCATCCTCACGCATGGCAACCGTCACCGAGAAGCCGTCGCCATCGGGGACCGCAACGCCCGGATCGGCGCTGGCGGCCAGGTCGGAGTCGAGCTCCAACCCGGGGAGGTTGATGGCAAACAGCGCCGGCTTGGTGGCACCCAAGACGTACGCGTTCCACACCGTGCTCTGCGGGTCGTAGTACGACCAGAAGTTGTCGGTGGTGGTGTCCTGGAAGATGCCGGTGCGGTACGTGAACGCCGCCGGCGGAGCTTCCGTAGTGGTTGTGGTCTCGGCCCCGGTGGTCGTGGTCGCCGCAGTGGTCGCGGTGGTGTCACCTGTGTCGTCATCGCCACAAGCGGCAGCCACCAGCGCAAACACCACGAAAGCGACTACGAGCCGCCACGGGCTCGAGAGCTTCGGAGTTCTCACTAGTTGTCTCCTGTCGTCTACTTGGTGCGGCCAGCGTCGTGGCATGCGCGTCGAGCCGGGTGCTTCAGACGTTGCCCGCGTTGGCGGAAGGGTACTCCGGGGAGGTCAATCCGGCAACACGCCCCGAAACGGTTGCCGATGGGCCCGAAACCGGTTTTCGACCGGCAGAGGAGGCCCCGCTACGGGCAGATATCGCGATCCGCGCGCCCGGAGGTCAGTCGAGCACCCACGCCAAGGCGAGGGTGGTGGCCGCAAAGAGCAGAGCGACCGTAACGGTGATCCGATCGAGGTTGCGCTCGGCGAGGGTGGATCCGCCGAGATTGCCCAGCGGCCCCATGCCGCCGCCAAAGGCATCCGCCAACCCTCCCCCGCGACCGGCGTGCAGCAGGATCAGCGCGATCAGCGTGAGCGACAGGATGAGATGGATGACGATGAAGATCGCGGCCAGCACGACGAACACACTCCTGGGGAGGGGGAATCCGACCCGGCAGCGTATGCGGTCACACCCCGCCAAGGCAAGTCACCGAAGCGACGTCACCCCTCGACTCGGTGCCAGAGAGCGATGTTCCAGGTATCGCCGCGCGGGTAGTGGTGGTAGCCGCCGATCGCATCCCCCCACACCACCCCGGCGTCCGGCAACTCGTACAGCGGGATGAACGCGACTTGTCCGGCCAGGATCGACTCCGCCTCCGCCACGAGGGCGAGCACCTCGCCCTCGTCGACCGTGAGGCCGAGCAGGTCGTAGATCTCCGCCATTCGGGCAGTGTCCTCGTTCACCAGGGAGGACGGGCCCTCTTGGTAGTCCAGGAAGTCGCCCTCGCCCTGGTAGCCGGGGGATCCAAAGCGGTAGTAGTTGGTGCCGATCGGCGGTGCCTGATCCGGATCCCACACCCGGTGAAGGGCCGCCAGTTCGCGCAGCCCCGGGGTTCCCACCCAGGTCCAGTCGCCGAGGTCGAAGGTGCCGAATTCGATCGTCTCACCGAGGAAGATGACGCGGGGTTCGAGCTCGGATCGGTATTCGATCCCCACTGCGGTGAACATCGACTCCAGCGCGAGGGCGAGGTCCCCCCGTTGCTCCGTCGTGACCAGCACGGCCGTGGGTGGGTTGGCGGCGCAATCGACCCCTTCCTTGGCACACAGCTCCGTGAGGTACTCGCGGGCCCTGTCGGGGTCGTACGGGTATTGGGACCACGCCCCCTGCGACCAGGCCGGGGTGAACGCCGCGACATGGGAGTCGAGCGGCTCCCCCCACCCACCGAGTACGGCGTCCACCAGACCCTGGCGATCGATGGCGTGGGCGACGGCGAGGCGGTACTCGAGGTGCTCGTTGTAGGAACCCGGGTTGCGGGCGAACCGCCCATCGCCGAACTGGAAGGCGATGTGCTCCCACTGCCCCGAGCCGGCGACATCCACGGCCACCCC
>CAYYIA010000033.1:9343-10928 GCA_964471875.1 uncultured Acidimicrobiia bacterium | reverse complement strand
GTCTCGGGTGCCACCGGAGTGGCGTCGACGTCCGCAGTCTCCGACGCGGATGTCGCCGGGCGCTCGTTGCGGCGATCGTCGTCACCCACGAGGTCGCCGACCTGATCGCGGGTGAGCGGTCCCCGCAGGTACGACATCGCCCACCGGGTGGTGAACACGATGGGCTTCGACTCGCGGGTGTCGTGAAGGACGAACTGGCGCTTGCCCAGGCCGGAGACGAGCGCATCGATTTTCTTCAGATCGGTGGCACCACTGGCGGACTGCAGCGCTTCGAGAATGCGCGCCTTGTCGCGTTCGGTCTGAAGCCGTCCGATACACCACGTGCCGGCGTTCGACATCGCTTTGTAGTCGAGGTCGACCGGGTTCTGCGTGGAGAGCAACATCCCGACCCCAAAGGCCCGGGCCTGCTTCAGCAGTGTGAGGATCGGCTTCTTTGCCGGGGGCATGGCCGTCGGCGGTACGAACCCGAACACTTCGTCCATGTACACCAGAGCCCGGAGGTCGCCGGTTCCCGGCTGCGAGCGCATCCAGGTGATGAGGCGACTGAGGACCATCGTGACGACGAACTGCCGCTCGTCGTCCGAGAGGTGGGCCAGGTACAGCACGGCGGCCTGAGGCTTTCCCTTGGCATCCCAGAGCAAGTTGGCCGGGTCGAGCGGTGGACCTGAGCGCCACGCCTGAAACGACGGCGAGGCGAGAAGAGTGTTGAGGCGCATTGCCAGGGCGAGACGGTCCTTCTCCGGAAAGAAGGTGTCCATCTCGAACACGCCGAGCTTGCGCATCGGCGGGCGATGCACCCGGGCAATGAGGTGCTCGAGGGTGAGATCGTCGCCGGCCACCCACGCTTGTTCGATGATGTTGCTCAGCAGGATGTGCTCCCGGCCCGAGAGCGGGTCGGACTCGACGCCGACGAGGGCGAGCATGCCGGAGGCAAGGCCCTCGATCTCGTCTCGCATCGCCTCGGCGTCCGTTCCTCCCGTGGTCTTGGGCGCCGAGAGTGAGCCGAGCACGTCGAGGGGCACCCCGGCAGTCGAGCCAGGGGTGTACACGGTCATGCCGACCTTGGATCGCAGGGCGGCGATGTCCTTGCCGGACAGGCCCCAGTCGGCGAGGCCGGCCTTCCATGACTCGGCCGTCTCGACGGCAAGGGCAGCGGCGTCGGTGCTCTCGCTGGCCACGGTGGTGTCCACCCACGGTTCGAAGTCCTTGGCGGCGAGGTCGGGGAACGTCAGCAGCAGGTTGGTCATGTCCCCTTTGGGGTCGATGATCAGCGCCGGGATCCCGCTGCGCAGTGCCTCCTCGAGGTAGATCATCCCCAGCCCGGTCTTGCCCGAACCGGTCATCCCCACGATCACGCCGTGGGTGACGAGGTGGTCGGCGTCGTAGTGGACGAGCTCGTCGCCACGCTTACCGGTCTTGGGGTCGATCACCCCGCCGAGAAAGAACGAAGGCTTGGCCATGGGGGAAGTCTAAGAAGTCCCCGGTCCCCAGTCTCCAGTCCCCAAAGAAGTCTCCGGTCCCCAGTCCTCAGTCGCCAGTCCGAGCCGGCGTGGAGTTGCGCGGGGCATACGTGCGATCCTCCTCG
>CAYYIA010000033.1:0-9243 GCA_964471875.1 uncultured Acidimicrobiia bacterium | reverse complement strand
GTGACTGGTGACTGGTGACTGGTGACTGGTGACTGGTGACTGGTGACTGGTGACTGGTGACTTCCTCAGCCCACCAACCTGATCACCCGCTGCACCGCCTCCTCGACGGTGGGGACCGTGAGCACCAGCGACCGCTCGGCATCGAGGGTCATGGCAAGGTGATCGACCACCTGCGTCCATCGTTCGCCGACGGCAACGAGCGGCTTGGGGGTCGCGCCGCTGAAGCGGGCTACGAAGGCGAGGTTCCAGGCTGCCACCAATTCGGTGAGGGTGCCCAGACTCCCCGGGAGCGCGATCGACGCAGCGCTGAGGTCGGTCATGTCGTGGATGCGGTCGAGGAGGTGCACGGCAGGTCGTTCGTGGCTGACGTACTCGTTGGCACCGGAGCGATCCGGGAACACCCCGGGGGCGGTGACCCCGAACACGATCCCCCCGCGACCGCAGGCCCCGCGCGAGACCGCTTCCATCACACCGCCGTACCCACCGGTCATCACGGCGAACCCGGCATCGGCCAGCAACTCCCCGCAGCGGACCCCCTCCTCGTACAGGCCATCGCCCGGCCCCGCAAGCGAGGCACCGAAGACGGAAATGATGGGAGGGGTGTCCACGAGGTCGAGGGTAGTGACCCTCCCTTCCCGCTCCCCGCTACCCGCCAGAACCCCGCCCAGGACTTCGGCGCGCTCGAGGCGGGCAGCGGGCCGCGGGAGGCTGGAAGCGGGCATGGGGAAACGGTCCTACCGTTGCCCCATGCCCTATCGCACCATCATCGAGCCGTTCCGGATCCACAGCGTCCAGGGGATCTCCTTTCCGACCCTGGCGGAGCGTGAGGCGGCCCTGCGGCGCGCCGGGTACAACCTCTTCGGCCTGCACGCCGACGAGGTGATCATCGACCTGCTCACCGACTCGGGCACCGGGTCGATGTCGGCTGAGCAATGGGCGGCGATGATGGTCGGCGACGAGTCCTACGCCGGCAGTCGCTCGTTCTATCGGTTCGCCGACACCGTCACGAAGCTCACCGGGTTGCCCGAGGTGATCCCGGTGCACCAGGGCCGGGCCGCCGAATGGATCCTGTTCTCCTCGGTGGCCGGTCCCGGGAGGGTGATCCCGAACAACACCCACTTCGACACGACCCGGGCGAATGTCGAGTTCCAGGGCGCCGAGGCCCGCGACATGGTCATCGCCGAAGGCCGCGATCCTGCCGCCGACCATCCCTTCAAGGGCAACATGGACGTTACGGCGCTGCGTGCCACCATCGCCGAGGTCGGCGTCGAGAACATCCCGCTCGTGATGATCACGGTCACGAACAACTCGGGAGGCGGCCAGCCGGTGTCGCTGGCGAACTTGCGCGAGGTCCGGGCGGTGTGCGACCACCATGGCCTGCCGTTCTTCATGGATGCGGCCCGGTTCGCCGAGAACGCCTGGTTCATCAAGCTGCGTGAACCCGGCCAGGCCGAACGCACCCCGCGCGACATCGCCCACGAAATGTTTTCGCTGGTGGACGGCGTCACCTTTTCCGCCAAGAAGGATGCCATCGCCAACATCGGCGGCTTCCTGGCCATGAAGGATCCCGCCCTGGCCGCGCAATGTCGCAACCTGCTGATTCTCACGGAGGGTTTCCCGACCTATGGCGGTTTGGCGGGGCGTGATCTCGAGGCGATCGCCACGGGACTCGACGAGGTGCTGGAGGAGGGGTACCTGCGGTACCGGATCCGGAGCACCGAGTACCTCGGCGAGAAGTGCCGCGACGCCGGTGTGCCGATTGTGTGGCCCCCTGGGGGTCACGCCGTCTACATCGACGCCAAGGCCATGCTCCCGCACATCCCCCCATCGCAGTATCCCGCCCAATCGCTTGCCGTGGAGCTGTACCGCGAGGGTGGGGTGCGGGGCGTGGAGATCGGTTCGGTGATGTTCGGCAAGGCCCACGCCGACGGCACCGAGACCCCTGCGGCGATGGAATTGGTGCGGCTCGCCGTCCCCCGACGCACCTACACCCAGAGTCACATCGACTACGTGGGTGAGGTGGTGGTGGCGGTGGCCAAGAAGGGACCGTCGCTACCGGGTTATCGCATCACCGAAAGTGCCCCGTGGCTGCGCCACTTCACCGCCAGGTTCGAGCCGGTGTGAAGAAGGCACTAGGCACTAGGCACTAGGCGAAGACGGGATCAAGGGCCCGATTCCCGTGTCCCACAGGGCGTCGGCGGCGGCGAAGGCTGCTGCCACCACCGGTGCCGCCTGGATTCCCGCAACGGTGTGCTCGGGATCGAGGGTGAAGCGGACCATGCCACCCGCGGCCGAGGGACCGCGCTCGAGGGTGGCATTGGCGCCGGCATCGCCGCAGGGAGTCACGGTGGTGCCATCCCACTGCACCCGCAGGGACTCCGACGTACCGATCGGAGTCGTCACCACGGTCATCCCGCCGAGGTGACGCTTGGCGTCGCCGGCGCCCACCACGATGTCCTCGATCTCCGCGGCGTCGAGCCCTGCCGCCTCTCCCGCCACGAGCAGGCGGCTGAGTCCCAGGATGGGCATGTCGGCGGCGCGGGTGGCGGGCATCAACCCGGCGCCGAATCTCGGATTGAGTTCAGTGGGAAGCCATCCGTCCGCGGTGGCAACGCCGTCCATGGTGAACACCCCGGCGAAGCCGGCGAGGTCGCGCAAGTGGGTGCCCACGCGCCGTGCCGCGGCACGCATCTCCTCACGAACCTCATCAGGCGGATCCCAGGTGGTGGACACCGATCCATAGCGGAAGCGATCCGAGCCGGGAACCCGAAAGACGATCATCTCCACGGGGCGGAATGCGGCGACCTCGTCGGGGAACACCATGCCGTGGATGCTGCAGGGCACGCCCGTCAGGTAGGGCATCACTCGCACGCGATCACAGTGTCGGGTCATGAACTCGATCGAGGTCTCGGCATCGTCGGGATCGGCGACGAACCGGGTGTATTCGGCACCGCCGTGCCACCCCTCCCGGTTGTCGCCCGCCCACACGGTGCCGTCGGGACCACCCAGGGTCCGGGCGGCGGCGATGAGGGCGTCGGCAGTGGCGGGGACGAGGCGCGACGGGGCGTGGTCGACGGCAGCCCCCTCCCAGATGTCGTCGGCCCGGGTCTTGTCCTCGAGCGCCAGCCACTCGACGGGGCGGGCGCCCCACGATCGTCGACCTGCGATCGAGATCGTGGTGTCGAGGAACGACGCCAGCACCCGAGCATTCCCCTCGGGATCCCAGGCCTCGATTCGGTCGACCGCCCATTGGGGGAGGTCACGGATGGCGTCGTGGTAGGCGCGGATTCCTTCCATCATCGATCCGGCCGTGGTGCCGAGGAGCACCAGCTCGCACTCCTCCTCGGTCGGCAGCTCTCCGGTGCCCGTGGAGCCACTCAGGAGGAGGGGGCGGGGATATCCTTGCTCCCGCCAGGTCTTCATGGCATGGGTGAAGCCGGCGGCGACGTCACCGCACACGATCCAGCGGTGTGGCCGCATGGCAGCATGAACAAGGTCGCGGTAGTACGCGGCGTCGCTCATCCCCCTGCACCGTAGCGAATCAGCCCATCGGCGAGGGCTTGCGGGCTGTCGACCGAGAACCAGGACCGCCCGTCCTCTCCCCATCGCCGCCAGGTCGTGGGAGCGATCTCCCGGCACCCGAGATCGAGCAACGCTTGCGGACCGCGTCCCGCGTCGAGCAGGCGGACTGCCTCGGGTAGGACCGCAGGTGGATACACCGCGCAGAGCACCTGACGCACACCCGAGTCCATCGGAGCTGTGGGCAGGGGATGACCGAAATCGGCCATGGCGCGAATCGTCGCCGAACGGATCCACGGCTGATCGGCGCCGAGGAGCAGGACCGGCCCTGCGGTTGCCTCGAGTGCGGTGACCAGACCGGCGAGCGGGCCCCGGCGGTCCGCCGAGCGGTCGGGTACCGACGGCACCCCGGGATGCTGCCTCCCCACCACCAGAACGGGAAGCTCAGCGACCGCGGCGATCACGTGGTCGATCATCGCGCGACCGTTGATGGAAAGGGTGGCCTTGTCGGAGCCCATTCGCGTCGAGGCTCCGCCCGCCAGGATCGCGACGGTGATCGGGGAAGCCATGGGGGGACGGTAGGGGGAAGAGGTGGCAGGGGGCAGGTGGCGAGGGGAAGGGAGGCTGGCTGCGTGCCGCCGCGCCGGGTCGTTTCGGGCGCCTCGGGCCTGGCGGCGCTGCAGGCTGTCGGCTCGAAACACAACCGGCCCGGACTCACATCCGGGCCGCGGCTTGAGGGGTCGGCGGGAGCGCCACCCACCACTCACAGGAGGGGGCGCTGTGCGGGCCGGGAGATGCGCCCCCGCCGACCATCCTCTCGGGAACAAGACTCGCCGTCGAGGCTCCCCCCAGCCAGGGGCGAAAGGCCCTTGCTGGGCGTGGCGGGGCGCCGGGTCCGTACAATCCCGGCCTCGGCGAGGAAAGACAGGCGTGTTCAAGCGGTTCCGGTGGCATGTTCGGCGCATTCGCAAGCAATTCGGGGGCAGGGTTCTCCGACCACTGATCATCGCCAGCGCCGTCGTCGTCGTGCTCGGGGCCGTGGCGGTGACGCTCACCGAGCGCAGTGTGACCTTCGGCGACTTCTGGCGTTCGCTGTCATGGGCCGCGTCGACGGTGCTCAAGGCCGACGACATCTCCTACGTCAGCACTCCCTGGGGTCTGACGGTCCATTGGACGTTGACGCTGTTCGGCGTGGCGATGCTCGCTGCCGTCACCGGGGCGATAGTCGGGTTCGTGATCGATTTCCTCGTGAAGGAGGGTCAGGGGATGGGTGCCACGGAATACGAAGGCCACATCGTGATCTGCGGGTGGAATGCGACCGCCCGTGATCTGGTGGCCGAGTTGCTCACCGACGCCTACGGGATGAAGGTCGTCCTCCTCCACGAGACCGACAAGAACCCGGCGGGGGAGGGCGTATATCTGGTCAACGGAGACCCCACGAGTGAGGAGGACCTGGAGCGGGCGGGGATTCGGCGCGCCTCAGCAGCGATCGTCTGTCCCACCGACGCCTCCGACGCCGCCGACATGCAGTCGCTGCTCATCGTGCTCGCCATCGAAAGCTATGCCCCGGGCGTTCGCACCGTTGTCGAAGTGAACAACGCCCGGCATGTTCCCCACTTCGAGCGCACCAAGGTGGACGAGGTGTTGATCACGACGCGGCTTGCGTCCCGGCTGTTGGCGCGCACGGCGATGTATCCGGGTCTGGGGTCCTTGGTCACGGACATCGTGTCCGGTGGCGAGGGGTCGGAGCTGTACCGTGTGCGCCTTCCCGACGACTACGTGGGGCTCGACATCGATGACCTATCGGCGCGGTTGCGTCGCGAGCACCATGCCACCCTGATGGCGGTGGTTCGTGGGGGCAAGACCCACACGAATCCGGGGTCGGAATTCAGGCTCGAGAAGGGCGACGAGGCCGTGGTCGTGGCGGTATCACTCGGAACGCTGGCTCCGCTCACCTCGTCTCGGGTGGTGCGTGTGGAGATGGATCGCTGAGGGGGTCCCTCCCGGCTTGGCGGACGGACCGTCCGGTATTCCGATATCGTGTGGCGACCCGAGAAGGCGGTGGATGGAATGGATACGCACGATCTGCTCAAGAAGAGCCCGCTCTTCGCCGGCTTCTCGAGCCGCGAGATCGAGAGCGTCACCGAGACGGCCAAGGAACGCTCCTTTGGCTCCGGGGAGAAGATCATCGAAGAGGGTGAGATCGGCCGCGGCTTCTACCTCCTCCTCGAGGGATCGGCCCAGGCACGCAAGGGCGACACCAAGCTCGCAGACTTCAGCCCGGGCGACTACTTCGGGGAGATGGCTCTCCTCCTCGAAGACACCCCGCGCACAGCAGATGTCGTCGCCACCACCGACGCTCGGTGTCTGGTGATCACGCAGTGGGACCTCCGGGCGATCATGAAGGTGCATCCCGACATCAGCCACAAGATCATGGCGGAGCTTGCCAAGCGGCTTCGCAACACCGACGCGGCGCTGAGCGACTGATCGATGACGTCCCGGATCACGGGGCCGGCTCGATGAGCGGCCTGTCTCTCGTTGTAGCTGGATGCCGCGGCTCGATGGCCGTGTCCGGTCCGCAATATCGGCGTTTTGGCGGCAACACCACCTGCTACCACGCCGAGGTGGAACCGGGGCACCATCTCGTGATCGATGCCGGTACCGGGTTGCGCGCACTCCAGCACGCCATCGCCGGCAGGACGGAGCCGCAGCGTTTCACCATGTTCCTGTCCCATTACCACTGGGATCACATCCAGGGACTCCCGCTGTTCTCTCCGCTCTACGACCCTGCCACGCAGATCGACATCTGGGCGCCCGCACTCGAGGGGCGAGATCCCGAGCGCGCGCTGTGGGATGTCATCTGTCGGCCGTGGTGGCCGGTGGCGCTGGCCGAGGCCCCGGCACAGGTGCGAATCCGGCCGGTGCAGGGTCCCGTCGAGGTGGGTCCCGTCCTGGTGCGCTCGGCCGAACTCCATCATCCCGGGGGTGTGATCGGATACCGCCTCGAGGGTGCCCACACGGTCGTGGTCGCCACGGACCAGGAGACGGGGGTGGAGCGGTTCGACGAACGTCTCATCGAGCTGGCGCATCGCGCTGACGTCCTCGTTCACGACTCCCAGTACACCCCCGGCGAGCATCACGGACCTCGTCTCGGGTGGGGTCACAGCGACTGGGAGGGGGCGAGCCGCATCGCCCGGGAAGCCGGAGTCGACCGGTTGGTGCTCACCAGTCATGACCCGGATCGCACCGACGACGAGGTCGAGGCGATCTGTGTGGCCGCACGCGCCCTCTTCCCCCATACCGACGCTGCCCACGAGGGCATGGAGCTGCCGCTCTAGTGGTGGATTTCCGCAAGCGCGCCGAAGAGGGTGCCGCGGGGTTGCTCCTTCCGGGAGAGGAGATGCTCGCCGCCGTGAGCGTGACCGCAGCGCCGTTCCGGGTGAGTGGCGCCGGGATGACGTCGGGACTCATCGTCGGAGGCGCGGTCGGCGCCGCCCTGGGCGCCGCCGTCGACAAGCGGCGCTCCCGCAAGGAGTCGGAGAAGGAGTCGGTTCGCCCGCTTCCCGACGTTGCCACACGTCCCGAGGTCGAGCCGGCGATTCCCGCCGCAGGAGGATTGCTCGGCGTCACGACCGGGCGAGTGCTGGCGTGGTCGGTGTCGGGAATGGGGAAGGCGAAGGACCTCCTGCATGCCATCTCCCTCGACGAGGTCGACGCCGTCGTGTGGCAGCGGATCGAGGCTGCCCGTCTCGCCGGTCGTCCGGCCTCGATTGCCCTGTGGATCGGCTGCGGGCCGCGGGTGCTCCCATGTGCGGCCATCGACATGAGTGCGACGGGCAAAGCCGTTCGCGAGGTCATCACCGTCCTCACCGAACGACGCCCTGGCCGGGTACGCGAGTTCAGCGCGTAGTCCCGGATCTGGCCGGCCTCGGACTACTCGTCCGTCTCTGGCGGCAACCAGTCCATCTCGTAATACGAGAGCTGACTCCACAGCAGCCAGCCCATGTTGCGCTGCTCGGCGGCCTCGATCGCCTCCCGCACCTGCGAGGCATCCCAGGAGAAGGCTTGCAGCCATGGTCGAAGCAGGGCTCCGCCCTCCATGCGGATCATCCCCGAGTCGAGCGCCTCGCCGACCACTTCGCCGGGATGATCGTTCGGGTTGTCGAGGTTCAGCCAGCCGCGTCCGTAGTGGCTCGGATAGACCATGGGGCTGACGGCGTCAACCGTGTAGGACAACTCCTCGACCTTCTGGCCGATGCCCTGCTCGTCGCGCACCGAAAGGATGATGGCGAAGAAGTCGGCGGAGACGGGGCAGCCTTCGGCGTTGATCCGTTCCCGGGCAGTGCTGAGGAATTCGTCGATGATCGCCACCCGGCCCTCGGGGGTGAGCGCGGCGGGGTCGTCGTACACCGCGATGTCGAGGTCACCATCCGAGGGGAATCGGACGTAGTCGAACTGGATCTCGTCGAATCCCATCTGGCACGCCGCGATCCCGAGCCGGATCGGGTACTCCCATGACCCGCGGTCGCTGGGGTCCATCCACCCCAGGCCGGACCAGGTGACCCAGGTGTCACCATCGACCGAGTTGTGCATGGCCCACTCGTTGCGGTTCAACGAGGCGTAGGGATCCTGAAAGGTGACGATGCGGGTGATCGTGTACAGACCGTGTTCCTTGGCCTGGGCAAGCCGCTCGTGGGCGTCGTAGACCGGCTGCTGGGCCCCAATTGCCCTCGGTTCGTCGTAGCCGTCGACCTCATAGATGACATTGCCCAACTCGATCTTCGTGTCGAAGACAAGGGCGTTGACGGTGCTGGCGTCGGCGAACTCGAGGATCTGGGCGAAGCGCTCATCGTCGCCTGCCGTCCTGGCATCGACGCGGAGGCCGCGCACGATGAATGGATCCATCTTTACATCGAGGCGCCGGCGGTCTCCGACCCACTCAGCCGAGGAGGCCACCCACGCCGCCTTTTCGACGTACACCGTCCCCGGCATCGCTTCGACGATCTCGAACGAGCCGAAGTCGCCGGTAGTGACGGTGCGGTCGTTGATGGTGACAGTGGCGCCGACGACGCCGATCCCGTTGCTGTCGGTCACCCGCCCCTGGAGCACCATGGGTTCCATCTGCAATCCGAGGGGACCTTGGAGCGGAAGCTGCTCGACGGTGTAGGTGGCCGACCGATACCCCATAGCTGTGACGGTGAGTTCCCCCGGGACCGCGAAGGGGACATCGGCGACACCCCCTTCGATGGTCAGGGCCTCTCGCCCCGACTCGGTGGTGATGACCGCCCCGGCGAGCGGCTTGCCCTCGGCGCCGAGGACCTGGATGCGAACGGTGTCGGCGGCGGTGAGCGCCCGAAACAGGATGAAGCCGCCGATGAGCCCACCGAGCACGGCCGCCACGGTGAGGACCCGGAGGATCATCCGACCCCAGTGGCGCTTGCGCTTGAACTTGTGCTGCTTGGTGGTGACGACGGCCTTGCGCGGCGACTCGAGCGGCTTCTCGTGGCGGCGGAGGCGATCCACACGCCGGACTCGGCGCCGGTTGATCACGGACATGGCGTCATATGAGTTGCGCATGGCGTGTGGCTGGAGGATAGGAGTGGGTTGGCGGTTGTGTGATCCTGGGATAATCAGGGCATGGCACTCGCCGACGATCTTGCGGTCCGCGACCGATGGGTTGCCGAAGGCAAGCGAGTCGTGTCGGCGACGGTCGTGTCTGCCACC
>CAYYIA010000032.1:0-10952 GCA_964471875.1 uncultured Acidimicrobiia bacterium | reverse complement strand
CCGACGCGGGCTACCACCCCTCCGATGACGGAAGGGTCGACGACGAGCTTCACCTCGACGTCGCGGCCCGTGGCCGCGTTGAGGGCGGTGGTGAGCCGTTCGATGGTGGCAGCGTCGAGTTCGATCGCCGAGCGCACCTCGGCAATGGCCTTGCTCCTTGTCGCCGCGGCACGAGCGGCCACTCGGTCGGCGATGGCAGGGAGGTCGGACGCTCGTCCGGCGTTCACCACGAACGACACCAGGTTCACCGTCAGCGGGAGCATCTTGGCGCCGAGCAGATCGTCGATGACGCCCTTCTTGCGCTCGGCAGGGATGCGCGGGTCGGTGAGGGCTTCGCGCAGCGGGTTGGAGGTCTCGAAGGCGCGAGCGATCCGGAACAGCTCGTCGCCGACGCGCTCCAACTGGTCCTCGGCCCCAGCCACCTGGAGAATCGCTGCGGCGTAGCCGTCGATGCGGTCGTCGGCGGCCATTACGGGCGCAGCGCTCCCAGCTCGGCGATGTACTGCTCGACGAGCTTCTGGTGGGCCTTGGCATCGACGGCGCCGGCAACGGCCTTTTCGGCCACTGCCATGGAGAGGGCTGCCACCTCGGTGCGGATGGCCGCCGCCGCCCGCTCCTTCTCCCCCGCGGCCTCTTCGCGCGCTTTGCGAACGATGTCGGCGGCTTCGGCATTTGCCCGTGCCGCAGACTCGGTGCGCAGCGCTTCGGCGGTACGGCGGGCGTCCTCGACGATGCGATTGGCCTCATCACGCGCCCCGGCCACCTGATGCTTGTAGTCGGTGAGCAGGCCCTCGGCCTCGAGCTTCGTGGTCTCGGCCGCCTTGAGTTGGCCGGTGATGGCATCCTGACGGGCGGCCAGAGTGCGAGCGATCGCCGGACGGGCCCAGACCCACACCACGACGAACACGATCGAAAAGGCGATGATCCCGGCGATCAACTCGTTGATCTCGGGCAGCACCAGGTCGATGCCGGAGGGTTCCGAGGTGTGCGTCTCTTCCACGACCGTCGTGGTCTGGAAGAGGAAGCGAGTGAGTGAGTTCATCAACATTCGTCCCCCCGATCAGGCGATGAAGAAGAGGACGAAGCCGATCAGCGCCAGCGCCTCGGTGAAGGCGATACCGAGGAACATGGTCGTCCGGACCATGCCCGCGGCCTCGGGTTGACGCGCCATCGCCTGCACGGCGTTGCCCGCCACGATGCCGATACCGATGCCTGGGCCGATGGCGCCGAGGCCGTAGCCGATGAGCGCCAGGGCGCCGCTGATTTCTTCCATGTGGGTCTCCTCCGATTCAGTGTTCCGGATGCACCGACGTCTGGATGTAGACGGCGGAGAGCAGCGTGAAAATGTATGCCTGCAGGAAGGCGACGGCGATCTCGAACAGGAAGATCGCCATCCCGATGGCGAACCACCCGATCCCTATTGCCGAACGGAACCCGATGTCACCGAATTCCTTGATGAAGATGAACCCGCTGGCGAGCAGCAACGTGAGCATGACGTGACCGGCGACGAGGTTGGCGAACAACCGCACCGCCAGCGTCAGGGGCCGGATCAGGAAGGTGGAGACGAACTCGATGAGACCCACCAGCGGACGCAGCGCCACCGGCACGCTCTTGGGCCACACGATCCCGGCGAAGTACCCGAAGCCGTTCTTGGCGAACCCGACGATCACGAAGATCAGATAGGTGACGATCGCCAGGAACGCCGGGATCGCCATCCGGGAAGTGATGGGAAAGTTGATGAACGGCGTCACCTCGAAGAGGTTGCCGATGAGGATGAAGAGGAACACCGAGAGGAGGTACGGGAAGTACTTGATCCCATCGTGACCGATGATGCCGATGGCGATCTCGTCACGAACGAAGCCGACGAGGCCTTCCATCGCGACACCGAACTTGGTGGGGACCACGCGAGGCTTGCGGAATGCGAAGAAGAGCAGCGCGACGGCGATCACCGCCGCAAAGAGCATCAACAGCATCGCGCGGTTGATGTCGAAGCCGCCGATCGAGAACACGACCGGGGTCTCGAACAACTCGTTGACGAACTCCGGCTTGCAGATGATGTCGACTGCCGGGTCGCACTCGGAGGAGGCCGCCCAGATCAATTGGTCCACTCCAACTCCCTTTCCCGTCCCTTCGCCACCGCGACGGCCTCCCACCCGAACAGGGTCAGATACGCCACCACGACGGTGATGCCCAGGGCGATCCGATCGATGTCGGTCAGCCGCGCCACGACCAGCATCGTCACTGCGATGAGGCCGAGCCTCAGGAAGAACCCGAGCAGGGCGGCGGCATGATAGGCAGCCAGCGAGATGCGCGCCGCCACCGACAGCATGACCCCGCTCAACCACACATAGCCGGCGACGATCACCGCTCCGACGGCTGCAGCCACCGCCCCGGGGGTGCCGCGGAACACGAAGAAGATCAGCACCAGCGCCGGACCGACGATGGCGATGCGGCGGATCGTGTGGCGGGCCAGAACCGCCTCGATGTCACCCGTCATGGTTCGCCACCTGCCACATCCTCCAGAACCCGATGATCGACCCGGCGATGATGCCGACGATCACGAGCAGCGGCTCGGTGTCCAGGAGGGCGTCGGCGCCGAGTCCGAGCAGCATCCCCGAGATGATCGAGGCGAAGAACCCGGCAGCGTGATGCTCCGCGGCCACCGCATCGCCGAGATCCGCGTGGTACGACGACTTGCTCACACGCCCCCTGGAACACCGCTTGTGACTTCTTTCACAAGATACGCGGGGTGGCGACCCGAGACAAATCGCCCCGCTCTCGGGCGCCTGGCCGGTCTCATACGTGTCCGGGGAAGTCCGGGGGATACGCCGGGAAGGCCACCGCCAACTCTGCGATACCGGCGCGCACCGCGCTCAAAGCCGACTCGTCAGACCGTGCCCGGAGGGCGGTGGCCACGAGGCGCCCCACTTCGGCGACTTCGGGCTCGCGCATTCCGCACGTGGTGGCGGCGGGAAGCCCGATCCGCAACCCAGACGCCCGATACGGCGGCCGGGGATCGAACGGGATGGTGTTGAAGTTCAGCGTGATCCCCACGGTGCTCAGCAGTCGGGCGGCGTCGCGCCCGGTGAGATCCTCGTCGACCGACCGCAGATCGATGAGGAAGAGGTGGTTGTCCGTTCCGCCCGATACCACCCGGAGCCCTTCATCCTGCACGGCGGCGGCCATGGCGGCGGCGTTGCGGACGATCTGTGTGGCGTAGGCCCGGAACTCCGGAGTGGATGCCTCGTGGAAGCACACCGCCTTGGCTGCGATCTGGTTGTTGATGGGACCACCCTGGGCGTTGGGGAACACGCCCTTGTCGATGGCGGCGGCGTGCTCCTGACGGCACAACACCATTCCCCCCCGCGGACCGCGCAGGGCCTTGTGGGTGGTGGCGGTCACGATGTCGGCGTGAGGCACCGGATTGGGATGGGCTCCGCCGGCGATGAGTCCGATGATGTGGGCGGCGTCGACCACGAACAGCGCGCCGACCTCGTCGGCGATCGCCCGGAATGCCGCCCAATCGAGGATCCGGGAGTAGGCGGAGTAGCCGGCAATGATCATGCGCGGGCGTTCGCGCCGGGCAAGAGCGGCCACCTCATCCATGTCGACGCGCTCGGTGGCGGGATCGACGCCGTATGAGGTGATGCCATAGAGGATCCCGGAGAAGTTGACCGGCGAACCGTGGGTGAGGTGGCCCCCCTGATCGAGGCGCATCCCGAGCACCTTGTCGCCCGGTTTGAGCAACCCGAAGTACACCGCCATGTTCGCCTGGGCCCCGCTGTGCGCCTGGACGTTGGCGTGCTCGGCGCCGAAGAGGGCCATCGCCCGGTTGGCGGCGAGGGCTTCCACCTCGTCGATGAGCTCGCAACCTTCGTAGTAGCGCTTGCCGGGATAGCCCTCCGAGTACTTGTTCGTGAGGACCGAGCCCGAGGCCTGCATGACCGCGCGCGACACGAAGTTCTCGGACGCGATCAGCTGCACGTGGGTGCGCTGGCGTTCGGCGTCGCGAGCAATGAGGCGGGCGACCTCGGGATCGACGTCTTCGAGGGGACGGGTGACGTCCATGGCTGACCTCCGGCATCGAGGGTAGCCGAGGGGTCAGGCCGCGGGTCTGGCCTCGGAGTATCGGTCGGCCATCACCAGCGCCGGGAACGGAACGAATGGCGCAACCACGACCGCTGCAGCGGGAGCCACCAGCGCCAGAAGCAATGTCATCACCGAGCCGATACCGACGGCCGTGATGCGTCGCGACAGCCGGTGCACGGGCTCGGCCCGCAACACGAACGCTCCGGCGATACCGAAGGCGAGCACGAGCGACGAAGACGGATCGCGCACCAGCGAACCCACCCCGATGTAGCCGGCGACCGCCATCGGCGACGCCAGGAGCACCGATCGGAAGGGATGCGGGGCGCGTGACACCCGGGCGAGGACCGTAAAGGCAACGGGCACCATGGCCGCGGCCAACGCAACGGCCATCGATGCCGTGGCGGTGTCGCCGTCATCCTGCTCGACGATGGCCATGATCACCGCGGTGAACGAGAACACGAGCACCAGGGTCGCCCCGAGCGCCGCACCCCAGCGGCGGCGCCGCGTGATCGCCGGAACGGTCGTGTCGGGAGTCGCCACCCGTTGCCGCCTGGAGCGTTGGGTGAACTGCTCGTGGTAGCGACGCTGCTCCGGCACCGGGCGGGGGCGAGACCCCTTCTGTCTGCTCATGGCTCCCAGGCTACGGGACCGGGTCGCAGCACCACCGGTACCCGCCCGGTGAGGTCGACCACCGTGGAGGACGCGCCCCCGCCTCCCCCACCCGGCAGGTACACCGCCACGCCGGTCCCGAGTGCGGCCCGCGCCGCCACATCGTCTTGCGCCGGCTCGTCGCCGGAGTGATTGGCGCTCGTCACCGCCAGCGGGCCGAAGGTCGCCAGGACCTCGAGGGCCACGGGATGGTCGGGCACCCGGATCGCCACCGTGCCGGCGTGGCGATCCCCGATCCACGCCGGCACCGCCGGCATCCGTCGCACCACCACGGTCAGCGGCCCCGGCCAGTAGCGCCCCACTCCGGCATCGATCATCCCGAACCCGCGGGCATCGGCCAGGGACGCCGCCAGGATGGGAATCGGCTTGTCTTCGGGACGACCCTTGACCGCGAACAACCGACCCAGCGCCCGCTCGTTCTCGGGATCGACCCCGATCCCGTACACGGTGTCCGTGGGTAGCCCGACCACGAGGCCGTCGTGGAGAGCGGCGATGGCGGAGGTGAGGTCGGTCATGAGGGTGAGCGCAATGCGTAATGCGCAATGCGCCCCTCAGTCGCGAAGGCGCTCCTTGGGCGATCTGAGCGCATTGCGCATTGCGCATTGCGGAGCAGCCCGCCAGGGCTGCGACTCACACGCAACAACTCGCCCCCTTTCGGGCAACCAGAATCCGGTCGCGGCCGGCGAGGTCTTTGCGTACCTCACGATCGAAGCCGCCGAACATCGCTTCGGCGGCTTCGGCTTGGCCGTCACCGATCTCGCAGATCACCCATCCGCCGACACCGACCCACCAGTAGCCCTCCTCGGCGATGCGGGCGAGCAGTTCGGTTCCCACCGGTCCGGCAAAGAGTGCCAGTGCCGGCTCGTGGTCGATCACTTCGGCGGGCAGCTCGTCTCCGGTGGCCACGTAGGGAGGGTTCGAGACGATGAGATCGACCCGCCCTTCGAGGTCGGAGGGGAGGGCGCCGAAGAGGTCGCCCTCGATCCATTCCACATGGAGTCCGGTGAGTGCGGCGTTCTCGCGCGCCAGATCGAGTGCCGCCGCGCTGATGTCGACACCGATCACCCGCGCCTCGGGGAAGGCGTGCTTCAGGGCGAGGGCGAGACAGCCCGAGCCAGTGCCGAGATCGACGATCACCGTGCCCGGTCCCGCCCGTCTCAGCGACACCACCGCCTCCTCCCATACCCGCTCGGTCTCAGGGCGTGGGATCAAGGCGCGTCGATCGATCTTCAGCGTGAGGGGACCAAAGTCCACCGTTCCTTCGAGGTACTGCAGGGGTTCGCCGGCCGAACGACGCGCCACCAGGGCCTCGAGTTCGCGGCGTTCGTCGCCCGTCAACTCGGGATCGGCGACGAGCGCGGCATGCGTGCGCCCGGTGACGGCTCGCCGCAGTCGGTCCATCTCGTGAGCGGGGATGCTCATGGGGCCAGGGTAGAGCGCAGGGAGTCGCTCGAGGGGGTCGCTTCGGCCCCGCACCCACTAGGGTCGTCAGGGCCGGAGGAGGTTCACCACGGCGGGCATGCGGGCGGCAGCGACAAACGCTGCTCGGACGGGCCGACGAGCCCTTGCCCAACTGCGGTCGCGTCCCGACTTTCGCGCCCAGCCGATCCGCGCCTTGGCGCGACGCGTGTGGTGGCGGGTGCGATGGCGCCTCACCGACCGGCCGTTCGCCACCCGCCTGGGGAACGGCGCCCGGGTCCGGGTGCCACGCGGCGCCAGCGGAGCCGGCATCTACTACCGCGGCTGGTCGGAGCCCGAACTCACTTCGTTCCTCGAACATCACCTCGAACCCGGCGATGTGATGCTCGATGTCGGAGCGCACATCGGTGAGTTCACCCTGCTCGCCGCCTCCCGCGGCGCCACCGTGCACGCCTTCGAACCCGATCCGGCCAACGCCGCGCTGCTACGGGCGAACGTGGCCCGAAATCGCCTTGCAGCAGTCACCGTCCACGAGGCCGCCGTCTCCGAGCACCGCGGGGAAATGCGATTCCTCGCCCACGACAATCCGACGCTTTCGGCACTCTGGACCGATGAGCCGGCCGGCGGCCAGGCTGCCGAGATCGTCGTCGCGGTGACCACGCTCGATGCCTTGGCGTTGCCTCGTGTCGATGTGATCAAGATCGATACCGAAGGCGCCGAACTCGGCGTCCTCCGCGGCGCCACGACCCTGTTGCAGCGCTGCTCCCCGACCATCGTCTTCGAGTTCGCTCCGGCCCAATACGCCCGCTTCGGCACCACCCCCCGCCAGATCCTCGACGAACTCGCCGGCCACGGCTATCGCATCACCGACCTCGCCGGAACCCCCTTCACCTCCTGGCCCGACGACCTGGGATGGACCAACCTCGCCGCCACCAAGACGTGAGCGAGCGCCATTCGATCGCCCCTGCACTGCGGAGGGCTAACTTCGGTCCCGGATTCCCCACGAGGTGAAGCATCCGCCCGTTCGACCGTGTCACCCGCTTGTGGTCAAGGCCCGGCTTCCGCGCCAATCCGATTCGCGGCCTGTGGCGACGCCTGTGGTGGCGCCTCCGCTGGCGCGTCACCACCAAGCCGCTCGTGACGAAGCTCGGCAACGGTCTCGAGATCGCCATCCCCCGTCGCGGCAGCGCCGTAGGCCTGTACTACGAGGGCTCGTCGGAGCCAGAGCTCGCCGCGTTCCTGGAACGGCACATCGGGCCGGGCGATGTGGTGCTCGATGTCGGAGCGCACATCGGTGAGTTCACCCTGCTCGCCGCCTCCCGCGGCGCCACCGTGCACGCCTTCGAACCCGATCCGGCCAACGCCGCGCTGCTACGGGCGAACGTGGCCCGAAATCGCCTTGCAGCAGTCACCGTCCACGAGGCCGCCGTCTCCGAGCACCGCGGGGAAATGCGATTCCTCGCCCACGACAATCCGACGCTTTCGGCACTCTGGACCGATGAGCCGGCCGGCGGCCAGGCTGCCGAGATCGTCGTCGCGGTGACCACGCTCGATGCCTTGGCGTTGCCTCGTGTCGATGTGATCAAGATCGATACCGAAGGCGCCGAACTCGGCGTCCTCCGCGGCGCCACGACCCTGTTGCAGCGCTGCTCCCCGACCATCGTCTTCGAGTTCGCTCCGGCCCAATACGCCCGCTTCGGCACCACCCCCCGCCAGATCCTCGACGAACTCGCCGGCCACGGCTATCGCATCACCGACCTCGCCGGAACCCCCTTCACCTCCTGGCCCGACGACCTGGGATGGACCAACCTCGCCGCCACCAAGACGGGGTGACGACTAGGTTCGGCCGATCAGCCGAGGGGAGCGTCGATGAGCAAGAACCCGATCGTCCATTGGGAGATCATGGGGCCGGACGGGGACTCGGTCGCCGCGTTCTACCGCAAGGTCTTCGATTGGGCTCCCCAGGCGTGGGAGGGGGTCGACGGCTACCACGGCGTCGACGCCGACCACGCCGGAGTGGGTGGCGCAGTCGGCAAGGGGAGCGAGTCCATGCCCGCCTATGTCACCGTCTACGTAGGCGTCGATGACATCGACGAGCACCTCGGCAGGATCCAGGCGGCGGGCGGCGCCACGGTCGTTCCCCGCACCGTGATCCCCGGCGTGGTCGCCTTTGCGATGTTCCGCGATCCCGCCGGCAACGTCATCGGCCTCGCCGAGCACGAGACGCCGGCCTCCGGCTGATCTCCAGTCCACCGAACGGGAACCCTGCATCGACCGCGCTCGTCCTACCGACGCGAGGGGGACAAGCGCCACGAAAGGCAGGTCGAAGATGACGAACAAACGAACCATCGTCGTCGCCGGCCTCGTGCTGATCGCCGTGGTTGCCGCCGGTACCCTGGCGGCGATGGCCATGTCGACCGACGGGGCGGGCGAGCCGCAGGTCTACACGGCCGCGGATGACGGTGCGGCGATCGAGTTGAAGGTCGGCGAGACGATCACCGTGGTCCTCGCCGGCAACCCCACCACCGGATACTCCTGGCAGACCGACGGACTGGACACCGCCGTGTTGACCACCGGCGAACCGGCTTACGAGTCCGACTCCGAATTGATGGGGGCGGGTGGATCATTCGCCTTCACCATCACCGCCGTGGCCTCGGGTGAGACGCAGCTGCGCCTCGTCTACCTCCGGCCGTGGGAGCAGGCGGAGCCGCTCGAGACCTTCACGATGACGATCACCGTTCCCTGATCACACGATGCCATGACGGAACCTCCGCATCGCGGAGGTTCCGTCGCGAACCGGAGCGCTAGGTTCTGGCCCACATGCCCACCGTCGCTCCCTTTGGATCATGGCCCTCTCCGATCTCGGCGGCGGACACGGCCCGCAGCGGCATGCGCTTTCTCGACACCATCGCCGTCGACGGGTCCGACATCTATTGGGTGGAGGGTCGTCCCCAGGAGGGTGGGCGCTCGGTGGTGGTGCGCCGGTCCGAAGCAGGGGCCATCGACGACGTCGGGCCGGACGATTTCAACGCCCGCACCCGGGTCCACGAGTACGGAGGCGGGGCCTTTGCGGTGAGCGACGGAACCGTGTTCGCCACCCGATTCACCGACCAGCGCCTGTATCGCATCGACCCTGAGGGAGTGGCCCAACCGATCACCCCGGAGCCGCCGGCAGCCGCCGGGACGCGATTCGCCGACCTTGCCGTGGCCGGAAGCTGGGCCATCGCGGTTCGCGAGACCCACGGCGGCACCGGATCCGAACCGATGAACGACCTGGTGCGCCTCGACCTCAGCGGCGCGACACCGCCCGTGGTGGTGGCCGAGGGCGCCGACTTCTACGCCGCCCCGCGACTCTCGCCCGACCGAAAGCACCTCGCCTGGCTCACGTGGAATCACCCCGACATGCCGTGGGACGCAACCACCCTGTGGCTGGCAGACATCGATGCCGCCGGCTCGGTGGGATCGCCGCGCCGCATCGCCGGCGGCGACGAGGAGTCCGTCCTGCAACCGGAATGGTCGCCGGAGGGCGTACTCCATTTCGCCACCGACCGCAGCGGGTGGTGGAACGTGCACTGCTGGGACGGAACGGGCGTCCGACCGGTGTACCTCACTCCGGCCGAGTGTGCCGCCCCCCACTGGGTGTTCGGGAGTCGCAGATTCCGGTTTCTCGACGATGGCCGCCTCGTGGCCATCACCATCTCACCCGAAGGAGAGCGCATCGTGGTGCTCGAAGACGGATTCGAGCGTGAAGTCCCCACACCGTTCGCTTCGTTCCACGATCGGATCGCCACGAAGGGCACCGCGGTCCTGGTGACCGGGGCCGGGCCCGACCGCCCGACGGCGATGGTGGCCATCGATGTCGACAGCGGTGCGATCGACGTCCTGCGCCAACCCGATGGCCCACCCATCGACCCGGGTTACCACAGCATCGCGGAGCGCATCGTGGTCCCCACCCCGGATGGTCCCGCTTACGCGTGGTTCTATCCCCCGACCAATCCGGACGTCGTCGGCCCTCCTGGCGAGGCTCCCCCGATCATCGTCGACATCCACGGCGGGCCTTCGTCGTCCACCGTCGCCCGTCTCGATCCCGAGATCCTGTTCTGGACGAGTCGCGGCATCGGCATCCTCGATGTGGACTACGGCGGATCGACGATGGCGGGTCGCGACTATCGACGCCGCCTCGACGGGCAGTGGGGGGTGGTGGACGTTCGTGATTGCGCTCTCGCCGCTGCCCATCTCGCCGCATCGGGACGCGCCGACCCGCTTCGGCTGCTGATCCACGGCGGCAGCGCCGGCGGGTTCACCACCCTCCTCGCCCTCGCCCTGCACGACGACTTCGCCGCCGGTGCCTCGTACTACGGGGTCACCGATCTCGAGGCTCTGGCCAACGACACCCACAAGTTCGAGAGCCGGTACCTCGACCGCCTGGTCGGCCCCTATCCGGCACGACGCGACCTCTATATCGAGCGATCGCCCATCACCCATGTCACCGGTATCCGGGTGCCGGTGTTGCTGCTTCAGGGTCTCGACGACGAGGTGGTGCCGCCGTCGCAGGCCCGGATGATGCGCGACGCCTTGATCGCCAATCGGGTGCCGGTGGGATACATCGAGTTCCCCGGCGAGGGGCATGGGTTTCGTTCGGCCGAAGCGCGAGTCCGCGCCCTGGAGGCCGAACTCGCCTTCTACGGCGAGGTGCTCGGATTCCAGCCCGCCGACCCCGTGCCCGCCGTCGAGATCATCAGGGTCTGACCGCCGGGCACAGACGCGGTGGTTCT
>CAYYIA010000031.1:0-10958 GCA_964471875.1 uncultured Acidimicrobiia bacterium | reverse complement strand
GCCTCGGTGGCGGCGAGCAGGGCACCCCACCGCTCCCGCTCCGCTTCGGTGAACCCGGCCCGCTGCGGCAGACCCTCCCACAAGGCCTGGAGGACGGCAATGCCGTCGAGGCAGCCCTTGGTGGAGCCGGCCACCGAGGAGAGCCGGTTGATCACGTAGCGCGGGCTGAGGCCGGTCATCCCCTCTTCGGGTGACTTCTCGTGGAGGCGGTCGGCGTCCTCGGCGCCGCCGTGGGAGCCGAAGCGCCCGTCGTAGAGGTGGAGCTTGCGGATGAGGCCCTGCATCCCGCCTCCCGGGTGGGTGAGCCGGGTGAGCACCGCAAAGGTGGCGGCGGTGTGGAGGGCAAGCGGCGACACGTCGTTGCGGCCCAGGTCGGCGCCGGAGAGCATCTTCTCGTAGATACGGATCTCGTCGCGCACCGACAGCACGAAGGGCACCTTCACGACCACGAGGCGGTCGAGCATCGCCGCGGCACGCGGGTTGGCCACCAACTCGTCGTACTCGGCAAGGTTGCTCTGGGCGATCACGGCCTCGTCGGCGTACATCGTGCCGGGACCGTTCGTCTTGATGATCTGCTCCTGGCTGAGGCTCAACAGGACGGCGAGGAACCGCTCGTCCATCTTGAAGACCTCGAGGAGATCGGCCATGCCCCGATGCGCCGCGTTCAACTCGCCGGTGAACTTGTAGGCGCGCTTCGCCGAGGTCGGATCGGCGGGGTCGAGGAGGGAGAGATCGACGTCACCGACGAGCCGGGTGAGGTCTTCGGAGCGCGGGTCGGTGGCGACAAAGGTGCCGAACCCGACCCCATGGGAGATGGAGTAGAAGATCCGGCGAACCGGGACCTTCGTGATGTCGCCCTTGTAGACGTTGTCCACCATCCACCGAACCTCGGGGTTGAGATCGCCCTCGATGTAGACCCCGGCCTCGTCGCGGAGGTCTTCGGGGATGAGCCGCAGCGGGTCCTCGTGCATCTGCGAACCCTTGATGGCGTACACCCGACCGTCGTCGGTGTTGGTGTACGCCTCCAGACCCTTCTTCATGGTGTTGACGAGCGTCGACTTGCCGGATCCGGGCGGTCCGACGAGGAGCAGGATCCGCTTGCGCACGTCGAGTCGGCGGCCGGCGGCCCGGAAGTAGTCGGCCACCTGCTGGATGACATGCTCCTGCCCGAACAGCTCGCCTTCGAACAGGTCGAAGCGCTCTTCGCCGTCGGGGCCGACCGAGAGCCCAAAGGCGTCGATCATGTCGGCAACGAGGGCGTGGGACAGTCGGGCGAGACGGGGATCCTCGCTCACCATGTCCAGGTAGCGGGCAAACGTGACTTCTTCCACCGGGGTTCCGACCCGGGCCCGGATCTGCTCGAGGAGTGCCTTCGATTCCATGTGCTGTCCTCGCCTCGTGTGTCCCCAAGGGTAGAAGAACGAGAGCGGGAGACCCGAAGGTCTCCCGCTCTGCTCGATCAGATCCGCCCGGCGAACCGGACGGTTCGGCTCCTGGTTAGAGGTTGCCGAAGTCCACGCCCAGCGCCTCGGCGAAGCCGAAGAACACGAGGGCGGCACCGGCGATCAGGGTCATCCAGCCCACGAAGGCCTTGAAACCCCGGTTGTCGGCCACCAGGCCGGCCGAGATGAAGTGCAGAAGCAACACGACGCCGAGCAGCAGGGCGGCATAGCCGTACTGCGCCGCCGCGCCCACATCCGCCAGGTATACGTAGCTGAAGAACGCCACGACACCGAACAGCAGGGCGAACATGCCGTAGGTGCGATCCTGCGACGACTCGTTCCATGCATTCGCCGCAGCCAGGAAGCCGAAGATGGCGCCGAGAGCCCACCAGGACCCACCGACGACATCCCCGCCACCGCTAAAGGCGAACGTCAGGGCCAGAATGAACGAGGCCACGCCCAGGGCATAGGCCGTGGTGCGTGATTCGGTCACTCCGCCCCAGTACCACCCGTAGGTGACAAGGATCGCGCCGAGAAGTACGAGTTCCACTAGGGATACCTCCTGTAGGTGTGCTTTCCCCTTACGGGTCTTTAGACCCTCCCCGCGCGCCCTGGGTGACGGCGGGTTACAGAAAGATGGAGAAGTTATCCACAGGAAAGGGCTGCCCGCGACCCGCTGTCCGCTGCCCGCCCAAACGGATTAGGGCCGTTCGAAGGGGTTGCGGGCAGTGGCGTCGACCACATGCGCGGTCGGGGTAGACGTTGTCGTCGTCACGACCACCTCGGTGGCCGTTGCTGGGGCATCGCCCACTGGTTGGAAAGCCGGTGTGGGGCTTGGCTCACCGCACGCCGCGACCAGGAGCAACCCAGGAAGGAGTGTTCGAGCCCTCATCCCTTCTCATCGGCACGCTGATCTCGTGGACTTGAAGCGGGAAGCGGGGAGCCGGAAGCGGGAAGCGACCTCCTCCTCCCCGGAAAGAACGCGTTCGTTCGGGCGGCGTACTCCGCGTATCCCGGCCGGCGGCTCGTGATCGACCGTTCCAGCAGGGTCACCCCGCTGACTCTCAGGAGCAGGGTGGACATCACGATCGGACCCAGGATCGTCCAGGTCGACCCCCAGGAGGCGATGGCCACCAGGAAGTGCCCCCACCAGACGGCGAAGTCGCCGAAGTAGTTGGGGTGGCGGGTGTAACGCCACAGACCGCGGTCCATCACCTTGCCCTGCGAGGCGGGGTCCCGCTTGAACCGCACCAACTGGAGGTCGCCGACCGTCTCGAAGAACACCCCCACTCCCCAGACGGCCACCCCGAGAGCGGCCAACCACCCCGGCGTCCCGCCGTCGACCATGGCCATCTGCACCGGGAGCGACACGATCCAGGCGAGCGTCGCCTGCAACAGGAACACGCTCGCCAGGCTGACGATCCAGAATCGCGAACCCCACCGTCGCCGCATCGCCTGATACCGGAAGTCCTCGCCGTGGCCGAGGTTGCGCACCGCCAGGTGGGTGCCGAGTCGCACCCCCCACAGCGACACGAGCACCCCCACGAGCAGGCCGCGGGCCCCGGGGTCGTCGGCGGCGACATACGCCACCCAGGTGACGATCACGAAGGCCGGTCCCCAGAACGGATCGACGATCGAGGCGTCGCGCATCACCAGGCTCACCAGCCAGAGAACCACGAACGCTGCCGCGAGCGCACCAGCAGCGGTCAGGAGTACTTCACTCATCGGGTCGTCAGCGGCAGGTGAAGCCGCGCTCCTCGGCGGCCGCAGTGATGCGGTGGGCCATGCGCGGGAACACGATGCGATGGGGTACGAGCAGCAGGTACCAGTAGATGCGTCCTGCCAAGCCCCGCGGCCGGAACCAGGCCGTCTGGATGAGGTCGGTTCCGAACTCGGTGTCGCGGATCTCCCACTCGAGCCAGGCATCGCCCGGGATGCGCATCTCGGCGTGGAGCCGCAGACTCCGTCCGGGTACGACGTCGTCCACCCGCCAGAAGTCGACGGCCTCACCGACCCGTACCTCGGTGGGGTGGCGTCGCCCGCGGCGGAGGCCGACCCCACCAACCATCCGGTCGAGGATGCCCCGGATGCGCCATGCCCAATCCAGGCCGTAGTAGCCGACACGGCCTCCGATCCGGCTGAAGGCCCAGAACAGGTGGGAGGCGTCGGTGTCGGTGGGCATCACCTGGCGGTCCATGAAGACGGTGCCCCCCGACCAGGCGGGATCCGTCGGGATGGGCGCCGCCGGCTGCGAATCGGCATCCGACCAGCGGGTGATCACCCCCCCGGGCAGCCGGCTGAGGGCGCGTCGCATCGCCACGCGAATCGGGGTGGGTTCGATGGGGACCAGGTCCTGGGGTTGGCTCGCGACCACCTCGGAACGCAGGCTCTCGACCAGGGGTCGCGCCACCTTGGGGGGTAGCGGGGTGACGAGGCCGATCCACCACGATGACAGCCACGGGGTGAGGAGCGGTACCGGGATGACGACGCGTCTGCGAAGGCCAGCCTCCTCGGCGTAGATCTGCATCATCTGTTCGTAGGTGAGGACGTCGGGGCCGCCGACTTCGAGGATGCGGGACTCCGACGAGCGGTCCTCGATGGCACCGCGGAGGATCTCGAGCACGTCACCCACGGCCACCGGCTGGCATCGGGTGCGCACCCATCGCGGGGTGACCATCACGGGAAGCACCTCGGTGAGTGAACGCAGCATCTCGAACGACAACGAACCGGATCCGATGATCACCGCGGCGCGCACCTCGGTGACCGGAGTGGTCCCCGCGGCGAGTGCCCGCCCGACTTCGTGCCGGCTGCTGAGGTGGCGCGAGTGGTCGGCACGGTCGTCGCCGAGTGCGCCGAGATACACGATGCGTCCCACGGCGGCATCGGCCGCGGCGTTGCGGAAGTTGGCGGCCGCGCGCCGGTCGACCCGGGCGAAGTCGGCGCCCGACGCCATCGAGTGCACCAGGTACACCGCGGCGTCGCAGCCGACGAGGGCCTCTTTCACCGACCGC
Organism: uncultured Acidimicrobiia bacterium; assembly: GCA_964471875.1. Taxonomy (GTDB): domain Bacteria; phylum Actinomycetota; class Acidimicrobiia; order Spongiisociales; family UBA11373; genus UBA11373. The sequence goes on along the minus strand of CAYYIA010000031.1, from coordinate 6,505 downwards.
TCGTCGAGGACGTCGCCGGCCACCACCTCCACCCGGTGCCGCCAGGGATGGAGTGACAGCTTCTGGGGGTTGCGCGCCAGGCAGCGCACCTCGTGCCCGGCATCGAGCAGGCGCGGGACGAGTCGTCCGCCGATGTATCCGGTGGCACCGGTGACGAGAATCCGCATGGGGCGCGCGAGGCTAGGCCGCGTCCGGCGCTATGAGTCGGTCCGCTCGCCCTCCTGGAGCGGCCGCCTTCAGGGTGCGGTGGCGAGGGCCGATGGTGTCATCATGACCGGCATTCGGGTCTGCCATCTCATCCACGATCTCGGCCCCGGCGGGGCCGAGCATGTGCTCGTCGACCTTGCCCGGCTGGCCGGGCCGGCGGGCCTCGACATGAGCGTGGTGAGCATGCTTCCCACGGAGGGTCTGCGGTATCCCGAGGCATTGCGGGAGTGCGGGGTCTCCGTGCGCAGCCTCGACCTCCGATCCTGGTGGGACCCGCGGGGACCGCGGCGGTTGCGTCGCGTCATCGCCGACCTCCGTCCCCACGTGCTCCACTCTCATCTCAAGCACGCCGATGTGGTGGCCGGACGGGTCGCGGCCCGTACCGGCATCCCGCAGGTGTCGACCCTGCACGTCATCGAGGACCGCGTCGGGCTCTTGGGGCGCATGAAGCGCGCCATCGCCACCCGATCACGGCGTCGCACCGCAGCGATGACCATCGCGGTGTCAGAGGCCCAGCGCCAGTGGTATCTGGCGATGTCGGGGGAGGCCCCCGCTCGCGTCGTCACCATTCACAACGGCATCCCCGACCCCGGTCGGGCGGACGGTGCCCGGCGGGCGGCGGCCCGAGCCGAACTCGGTATCGGCCCCGAGACCGTGGCGGCGGCGATGGTGGCGGTGATGCGTCCCGGCAAGGGTCACGACGTCGTCTTGGCGGCGATGGCGGCCATCGCGCCGGAGGTGACCGTCGTGCTCGTCGGTGACGGAGAGCTCTTGGATGAGGTGGCCGACCAGGCGCGTCGTCATCCGGGTCGGGTGATCCTCACCGGATTCCGCCAGGATGTGGCGGGAGTCCTCGGCGGTGTCGACCTGGTCATCCACCCCAGCTACGCGGACGCCCTGCCCACGGCACTGATGCACGCCGCGGCGGCCGGACTCCCGGTGGTCGCCACCGCGGTCGGTGGCATACCCGAGATCGTGACCCCCGAGTCCGGGATCCTGATCGCACCGGGCGACGCCCCCGGCCTGGCAGAGGCCGTCAACGCCCTGGCCGCCGACCCGGCGCGCCGGGCCCGCATGGGTGAAGCCGCCCGCCGGCGATTCGAAGCGAACTTCAGCGCTGAGCGGTGGATGGCCGACCTGCGGGACGTCTACGAAGCGGTCATCTCGGACTGAGCCACGCTCGATGGGAGCCATCGCTACGCTCCATGGCGAACCCCGTTTCTCCTGGAGGCTTGGTGGTCGCCACGTTGTATGTCATGCCCGTCCGGCCCGGACGCAGTGACGACTTCCGGGCGTTCGTGGCCGACCTCATGCGTTCGCGTCGTGTGGATTGGGCCGAGTCCCACCGCCGCCGCGGCGTGACCCGCCAGGTGGTGTTCATCGGTCGTGACGGGGGGGGCCGGGATCTGGCGATGGTGTACTCCGAGTCCGCGGACCCGGAGAGCGCCTTCACCTCGATTGCCGCCTCGGACCACCCGTTCGACCGGTGGCTGGCCGAGAAGATGTCCGAGTTGGTGGAAGCCCGCATCGCGGTGGAGTCACTCGCCGACACCGCACCAAAGCCGGGGATCTGGCGAGGTTGGAGGAGGTTGCGGCGATGAAGCGACTGGTGGTGCTGTTCCTGGCCTTCGGGTTGACGGCAGCGGCGTGCGGCGACGACGACGGAACCCCGCTCATCACTTCGACCACGACGGGGCAGGCGACGACGACGACCCTGGGCACCGGTGAGTCGTACCCGGCCGAAATGGTCGAGGCCTACATGGACGGCTGCCGGCCTGAGGGTGGCGAGGAACTGTGCCGCTGCACCATCGACCAGTACCAGGCGCGTCTCAGCCTGGAGGAGTTCATCGAGTACAGCTCGACGACTCCGGACATCGGCAACGACCCGCTGGCTCTCGAAATCATCGACTTCTGCACCCGTACCGGGGCAACCACCCCGACCACGCTCGCAGGCGAGTTCACCCCCTTCGCCGACATGGACGGGGTGATCGCGGCGAGCCTCGCCGACCTCGACGTGTACTGGGCGGCGACGATGCCGGAGGTCTGGGGGATCGATTACGAACCCCCCGTCGTCAACGGTCCCTACTTCAACTCCCGCGGCGACCAGCCGACCTGCGGGGGGCCCATGGACCCGAGCTCCTATGTCGGCAACGCCTTCTACTGCGGGTTCGACGACACGGTGCAGTGGGACCACGAGGACCTCATGGCACCGCTCTACGAGCAGTTCGGCGACTTCACCGTCGCGCTGGTGTTGGCGCACGAGTGGGGCCACGCCATCCAGAATCGCTACGGCTTCGACGACTTCAACAGCCCGACGGTCGTGTCCGAACTCCAGGCCGACTGCTTCGCCGGTTCGTGGACCGGCCGCGTGGCCTCCAACGAGAGCGACATCATTCGCCTCGAACCCGGTGATCTCGAAGAGGCCATGTCCGGGTTCCTCCTCATCGGCGACTCACTGGGAAGCGATCCATTGGACGACAACGCTCATGGAGGCTCGTTCGACCGACTGAGTGCCTTCTTCGACGGGTTCAACAACGGTGCCGGTCAGTGCGCCGGCTACGAGGCCAACCCGCCGACGGTGGTGTTCATCCCGTTGCGCGAAGGTGAGGACCCGACCGAGGGCGGTGACCTTCCGTTCGAGGACACCGCACCCTTGCTCATCGGTGCGCTCGAGACCTTCTGGTCGATCGTGTATCCCGACGTGTTCGGGGGCGAGTGGGTGCCGGTGTCCAACACGATCCCCTACGACCCCAACGGCGACGTGCCGGCGTGCGGCGGGTTCGTGGCTCCGGATGGGTTCTTCGAGGGCAATGCCTTCTACTGCGAGGCCGACGATTTCGTCGCCTGGGACAACGTGGGGCTCTTCCCCGGACTGTGGACCGAGATCGGCGACTTCGCCATCGGCCTGGTGCTCGCCGACGAATGGGGCCGCGCGGTCCAGGCCCGTGCCGGGTTGGCCACCGAGGGACCCGAGGCGCAACTGCAGGTGGACTGCATGGCCGGGGTCTGGACGGCGGCGCTGATCCCCGAGGACAATCCGACCGGGATCCTGCTCTCCGCCGGTGACCTCGAAGAGGGCATCTCGGGCTTCCTCGCCCTGTCGGCGACGCCGGGCATCGAAGGCGAGGTGAGCGCGTTCCAGCGCTTCGAAGCCTTCAAGGCCGGGTTCTTCGATGGCATCACCGTCTGCGGGGTCGCCTAGCGATCTCGCCGGTCGCGGCATGATGGACGGCGGCGCCTGACGGCGCGCCCGAGGAGGTTGGTGTGGAACGAGCGGCCGGTGGCGGGAGTCTGTCCCGTCCGCTGTATCGCCTCTACGAGGAACGGCTGCTGCGCGGGCTCGACCGGTCGCGGCTGCCCCACCACATCGGGGTGATCCTCGATGGGCATCGGCGTTACGCCCGCCTCACCGGGTTGGCGGACTACGCCGATTCCTATCGGGCCGGCATGGACAAGTTCGTGGAGTTTCTCGGGTGGTGCCGCGACCTCGAGGTTCCCGCACTCACGTGCTGGTTGCTGTCGCGCGAGAACCTGGAACGTCCCGCCAGCGAACTCGAGCCGTACTTCGGGGTGCTCGCCGATCTGTTCGACCGGCTTCCCGACACCCGCGGTGGCGAAGGCCTGCGCTTCGGCGTGATCGGCAGCCTCGACCTCCTTCCCGACCCGCTCCGTGAGGCGGCCGGAGGGCTGACCCGGCGGTCGGGGGGTGGCGAGCGCCGACTCACCATCGCCCTCGCCTACGGAGGGAGGCAGGAGATCGTCGATGCCGTAAGAGACCTCGTTGGCAAGCTCGCCGCCGAAGGCGTTTCCGGAGCCGACCTGGCCGACGCCATCGACGCCGGCTCGATCGCCCAACACCTGTACACCGCAGACTTGCCCGATCCCGACCTGGTGATTCGCACCAGCGGCGAGTCGCGGCTTTCAGGCTTTCTGCTGTGGCAGGCGGCCTACGCCGAGTACTCGTTCGTCGACGTCCACTGGCCCGGCTTCCGCCGGGTCGACTTCTTGCGTGCCCTCCGGGACTTCACGAGGCGAGAGCGAAGGTTCGGAAAGTAGAGCAGGCCGCCGCAGGCGGCCTGCCGCAATGCGCGATGCGCTCAGATCGCGTTCCAGGTGCTTGACGCGGTTGAGCGCATTGCGTATTGCGCATTGCTTCCTTCCATTCCCTGGGACCCCATCAAGCCCGACTGATCGCTGCCGAAACACTCCTCGGAGTCGACTTCGAGGAACTGGCACATGTACCGCACCGTCCGGGAGCGATCCCGTCGTATTCGCCGCACCCGCACCTCGTGGGCCATCGGGGCGATGCTCATCCTGGTCACCTCGCTGGTGGGGTTCTCGACCCTGCAAGGTGGGGGCACTGCCCGCGCGGACACGGCTGTGGCCCAGACCTACTACACACCGTTCGAGGCCCAGCAGTTCATCGACATCCTCAGGGTCCTCGCCGGCAATGCGGGATGCTGCTCGTCTCCGGTGACCTCGACCGTGTCGATCGTGTCGGGTGCCGATGGCAACATCGTGTACTACGACCACTTCGAGGACGGGTACGAGGCCGATCCGGTGAACCCGGTCCAGGCCTCCACCCTCACCCTCAATCTCGACTCGGGTGCCGTGTGGACGCAGACCTCGAGTGTGCCGGTGGACGTCTCGGGAGCGCGTGGTCCCGGGAACTTCTACGACGGCCGTGACCGGATCTCTTCGACCCTGCCCATCGCCGTCACCCAGGGCGGCTACGCATCGGGTGCGGGACCCTTGCTCGCCAGTGACGCCGCCGTACTCGACCTCGACAAGTCGGGACTGCACTACGACATTCCCGCGGGCCAGAATGCCGACTACAACCAGGTGTTCGAGTACACCGGTCTGGTCATCGTCGCCACCGCCGACGCCACGACGGTCGAGCTCGACCTCGACGCCAACGGTTCCTTGGAGACCAGCCTCCTGCTGGATGAAGGCGAGACGCACGTGGTCAACGGCGGAGTGATGCTCGGCGCCTCCGTCCACGCCGACAAGCGAGTCTCGGTGTACGTCACCACCGGAGACGTGGGAGCGAGCTACGAGTCGCGGTTCTTCGAGTTGTACCCCACCGAGATCTGGGCGGACACCTATGTGAGCCCCGTCGGTGCCAACGACGTCAATCTCGGCACCCGCGTCTTCCTCTTCAATCCAGGTGCGGGTGCGATCACCATCGACGTGGTCACGGGCACCGGTGCCACTTCGACGGTGGCGCTGTCCGCGGGAGGGCAGGGCTCGTATCTCATGCCCGTCGATGCCGGTGCCGAGTTCTCTTCCCAGGGCGGGGAGCCGTTCTACGCATTCCAGTTGCTCACCACCGAGGGCACGAGCACCGCGTCATACGACTGGGGCTTCACCCTGGTGCCCGGCCAGGCGGTCACTCCCTCGGTGATCATCCCGTACGGCCAGGGTTCCCAGGGTCTGACCAACAACTACTCCCCGGTGTGGGTGGCGGCCACCGCCGACACCACCCTGTATGTGGACCGCGACGGCGACCCGGCCACCGGTGCCCTCATCGACCCGTCGGGCAACCACTACGACTTCTCCTGCGCCATCGGCGCCTTCGATTCGATCACGGTCTACGACGACGGAACCACGAACTGCTATTTGCCCAGCCAGTCGTCGGCCGCCGGTGGCGACCGCGACATGACCGGGGCTCGTCTCTACAGCCTCGACGGCGCCCGCCTCGCTGCGGCCTGGGGTCAGCGTCCCGGGTACGCCGCCGGGCTCCCGGCTCTGGACATGGGGACCGCCATCCTCCCGTTCCCCGAACTGCTCATCACCAAGAGCTCAGTGCTCTCGGTGGACGCCGACTCGGACGGCCTGGCCGATGCCGGAGACGAGATCGCCTACACGATCACGATGCAGAACCTGGGCATCATCGACGTGTCAGGGGTGACCCTCACCGACGAGACCCCCGCCCACACGACCTACGTGGCCGGATCGGTGGCCTTCGACACGATCCCGCAGTCGGACGATGCCCTGCCGTACTCGGCGTCGCCTCTCGATGCCGATTCCCCGGCGGGCTCGTTCACGGTCGGCACCATCGGGGCCGGGGCCTCCCGTGTGATCGAGGTGCGATACACCGTGGGGAGTCCCATCCCCTTCGGGGTCTCCGAGATCGCCAACGTCGCCACCATGGTCACCCAGTACGGACCGACCTCGGCGCTCAATCGCCGCCCTGTCGATGCTCCGCCTCTGCAGATCATCAAGTCCTCGGCACCGTCGGCGTCGCCGGCCGGATCTGGCGACACGATCACCTACACGATCCAGGTGGCGAATGCCG
>CAYYIA010000030.1:0-11023 GCA_964471875.1 uncultured Acidimicrobiia bacterium | reverse complement strand
GTGTCAGGTATCAGGTGTCAGATCCCGATCCGAGTTCCGGGGCCTGAAACCTGATACCTGAAGCCTGATACCTGAGCGTCCCGGATGCCCTGCATCCGGGACGGTCCGAACGCGAAGCGGGGGCGGCCAAGGGCCGCCCCCGCTTCCGATCGCCTTTCCGATCAGCCCACGAAGCACGGGGCGGCGAGATCGAAATCTGCCGCAATCGTGCCGACGAAGGCGTCGGTCAACGGGGTCAGACCGTCCGACGAATCGGCATCGGCCGAGTTCAGATAGGTCGAACGCACCACATGGTCGTTCGGGTCACCGGCATACGTCCGCGTGGGCAGGATGCCCTGATAGTCGATGCCGTCGAGTGTGGCGGCGATGGCAGCCACGTTGGCCCGGGTCAGGTCACCGGAGGCGATCGCCTCGGTGAGCAAGGTCAGCCAGGGGTACTGCCACGTCCATCCGGCGACGTACGAGCCGCTCGGCGTGCGCCCGTGCGCTTCGGCCGCGGCGCGCATCGCGGCATGACCCGCGGTGTCCGTGTCCCAGCCCGCCCACGGCGAGGTACCGACATAGACCGCCTCGAGCAGCGGCATCAGATCGGGATTGCCCTTCAGGGCGACGTTCCAGCTCGGCCCGGCGCCGAGGATCTGGAATGCAGTCATCCCATTCTGGAACAGACCACCTGCCACCTGCGCCATCTCGGTCGGACCGGTGACCATGACGATCACGTCCGGCTGAGCGGCGAGCAGGGCCGGCACCGTCTCGGCGACACTGCCGCCGAACGAAACGGGGATCTGCAGGATCTCGGCGACGGGGTCGCCAAGGCCCAGCTGGGCGGCCGCGATCTTGGCGCCGGCGCCGTAGTCGCCGCCGTAGTCACCGGGGAACGCCACGAGCGCCCAGGTGAACGGGGTCTCGCCACGGAGGCCGTAGAGGCCCTCCATGCCGTTCATGGCCTCGAAGCAGTACGGCGCACCGGACTCCATGATGAGGCCCTGATCGACGTCGGTGAAGGCCCACCCGGAGAACCAGGTGGCCGGAGCGGCGACGATGTCACCCTCTACCAGCGTCGGCAACGCACCGAGCGTCTGCGGGGTACCCAGCGACTGGGCCAGACCGAGCACGCGACCGGCGAGCGTCACGGCACCTTCGGCCGTCTGCGTCGGGTCGTAGTGGGCGTCGACGGTGTTCTCGGCCGTGATCACCACGTCCCAACCATCGATGCCACCGGCGGCATTGACCTCCGCCCAGAAGTCCTCCTGGGCCTGGGTCAGGGGCACACCGAGCGGCGCGAACGGACCATCGGTCAGGTCCGAGATGACGCCGAGGTAGATACACCCATTGCCCTCATTGACGGCATCGCCACACGGCGCCGGGGTGACCCCGAGGTCGAACGCGACCTCAGGCTCCGGAGGCAGCGTGGTCGTGGCCGCCGTGGTGGCGGCGACCGTCGTCGTCGTTGCTGCCGTCGTGGTCGTGGTCTCGGCGTCATCATCGCCGCAGGCCGCAGCCACGAGAGCAAGAACGATCAGGAGGCTCGAGAATACGAGCCGCCGATTCTTCATTCTGATTCCCTCCCTGGTGTTGCGAAGTAGAGGCCCGACCCGGAGGGGTCGTGCGGGCAACACACTATCCGAAGGCCCGCCAACTCGCGCAGATCGTGCGTTCGAGCGGGGTCGGAGCAACCGATGGGCCTGTCTCAGTACGAGAAGGGCCAAGCCTTCCAGTAGTTGCGAATCCGGATCCAGATCCCGTAGAGACCGAGGGGTTCCAGGATCAGGAACACCACGATGAGGCCGCCGAAGAGGATCAACTCCATCTGGGGCAGCGTCACGAGTCCTCCGGTGGGCGAGTCGGAGATGAATCCGAACATCCAGAAGCCGGCCAGCCACTTCACCAGCTTCGGGAGGAAGGTGATGAACACCGCCCCCATGATCGAACCCGACACCGTGGCCACCCCCCCGATGAGCACCATGGCGATGAACTCGATGGAGAGGAGCAGGTTGAAGCTGCCCGGCTCGAGCTGTCCGACTGCGGTGTAGAGCAGAGCCCCGGCAACACCGGCATAGAACGACGAGACCACGAAGGCGATCATCTTGTACCGGGCCAGCGGGATCCCCATCATCTCCGCGGCGATGTCGCGGTCGCGGATCGCCGCCAGCGCCCGGCCCACGCGCGACCGAGCCAGGTTCTTGGCGACGAACCCGAGGATGACGAGCAGGGCGAGGCCGAGGAAGAACAGCTTCTGGGTCTTGGAAAGGAAGATGCCGAACACCTCCCCTGCCTCGTCGAAGCGGAAGCCGAACAACGAGGGCACCCCGGTGGGGCGTCCCACGCCGACGCCTCCGGTGAGCACGGTCGCCTCGCGAAACACGTGCTCGCCGATGAACACCAGTCCCAGGGTGACGAAGGCGAGATACAGACCGCGTAGCCGGAAGGCCACCGGGGCGACGATCAACCCCATGAGCGCTGCCGCCAACCCTGCGGCCGGAAGCCAGATGATGAGATCCAAGTCGTAGCCGACCAACATCGTCTGCTCCACGAACTGGCCGGTGCTGAGGTCGACCACCTGTCGGGTCACTTCGGTGCCGCCCAGGACCGCCCCGGTGAAGGCTCCCACCCCGAGGAAGAAGGCGTGGCCCAGCGAAACCTGGCCGGCGAACCCGGTCACGATGTTCAGACCGATCGCCCCGATGGAGGCAAAGACTGCCGTGACCGCGATGAGCAGGAGGTCGCCGGTGAGCGAGAAGTCGACCAGACCGGGGATCAGCGGGAGGGTGCCTCCGAGTCCGAGGACGACCACGGCGACCAGGAGCACGACGAACCAGAAGCGCGCCACGTTGGAACGGAAGACGGCGACATCGTCGCGGTAGTCGGCAATGAGCCCGGGACGTCGCCTCATACCCGCTCGATCTCCTTGGTCCCGAAGAGACCGTACGGCTTGAAGAGCAGCACGAGGAACATCACCACGTAGGGCACCAACTGGGAGAACCCCTTGCCCAGGAATGGCGCGTACTCGGGTTGATAGGTGGCGGCAAGGGTTTCGGACACGGCGACGAGCAGGGCGCCCACGATCGCACCTGCGATCGAGTCGAGACCGCCGACCACGACCACGGGCAGGGCCTTGAGGGCGGTCACGGCCGCCGAACGCTCGAAGCCGACGCCGGAGCCGAGGAAGACACCGCCGAACATGGCGAGCACCGCAGCGATGGCCCACGACAGGGCGAACACCGTGCTCACCGACACCCCCTGGGTCAGCGCAACCTCCTGATCGAACGCGGTGGCGCGCATCGCCAGGCCGAGCCGCGAGTACTTGAAGAACGCCAGCAGCAGCCCGACCAGCACTGCCACCGCGACGATGGCGGCGATCTGGCGGTGGGCGATGTTGAGTCCGCCGAACTTGATGAAGCCGAAGCCCCAGGGGTCGCCCATCTGGCGGATCTCGACGCCCATGAGGTCGAGCGCGATCACCGAGATCACCGTGTTCAGACCAATGGTGAGGATCGCCACCGCAAACACGGGCTTGCCCACCATCGGCCGCAGGGTGGTTCGCTCCACGATCACCCCCGTGGCGGCGGCGAAGAGTGCACCGACGACGATCGCCAACGGAAACGCCCAACCCCAGACGGTGGCGAAGTAGAGCACCCAGTAGCCGCCGAGCAGCAGCAGCGCCGGCTGAGCGAAGTTGAGCACCTGCATCGACTTGTAGATGATGACGAAGCCGAGCGCGATGAGGGCATAGATCGAGGCGAGCGAGACACCGTTGACCAGGGCCTGGAGGAACTGCGTCATCGGTACATCGACTCGATCAGGTCGCTGAACTTCGACTCGATCACCGACCGCTTCACCTTCTGCGTGGCGGTGAGCTCACCCTCCTCGTGATCGAGCTCCTTGGTGAGCAGGCGGAAGCTCTTGACCTGCTCGACTCGGGCGAACTTCTCGTTGGCGGCGTCGACGGCCTTCTGCACCAGCTTCACCACCTCCGCCTTCTCCGAGAGGTCGCGATAGGTGGTGTGCGGGATCTTGTGACGCTGCGCCCACTCGCTCACCACCTCGAAGTCGATGCCGATGAGGGCGGTGAGGAACTTGCGGCGATCACCGATGACGATCGCCTCCTTGATGAACGGCGACGTCTTCAAGGTGTTCTCGATCTCGGACGGCGAGATGTTCTTCCCGCCGCTCGTGATGATGATGTCCTTGATCCGATCGATGATCTTCACATGGGTGCCGTCCACCCACTCGCCCACATCGCCGGTGTGCAGCCAGCCTTCGGCATCGATGGTGCGAGCGGTCGCTTCGGACATGTTCCAGTACCCCGCAAAGACGGCGGGGTGCCGGGTGAGGATCTCCCCCGTTTCGTCGTCGAGCCGAAGCTCCACGCCGGGATAGGGCTCGCCCACCGTGCCCAGCTTCACCCGGCCCGGTCGATTGGTGGTGGCGACACCGCAGTTCTCGGTCATGCCATAGGCCTCGTGCAACGGCACGCCGATCGACATGAAGAACTGGATGATCTCGGGGGCAATGGGCGCCGCCGCCGTCACCCCGTAGCGAATCCGGCGCAATCCCACTCGATCCTTCAGGGACCGAAACAGGAACACATCGCCCATCGCGGTGAGCACCCGTGTCGTCGCCGAGTGCCGCCCGCCGCGTCGCACCAGGACCTTGCCGACGTATCGGGCCGAAGTCATCCAGATGGCGGCATTCACCCGCTTCAGACGGGAAGCCGAAGCGAGCCGCACCTGGATGGCGGCATGGATGCGCTCCCAGATCCGGGGTACCCCCTGGACGATGGTCGGCTGCACATCGCGCATGTCGGTGACCAGGGTGTCGAGCGACTCGCCGAAGTGGACGGGGACACCGGCACCCGTGTTGAACACCACCGAGAACAGCTTCTCGTAGATGTGGCACAGGGGAAGGTACGAGACGATCAGGTCGTCGGGACCGGGGCCGGGCTGCACGATGCCGTCGTCACCGGCGATCTCATCGGTGGCGAACTGCAGGTTGCCCAGGGTGATCATCGACCCCTTCGGCGGTCCGGTCGTGCCTGAGGTGTAGACCAGGTAGGCGAGATCGTCGGGGCTGGCCTGGGCCATCCTCTCGGCTACGGCGTGGGGATGGGCCGCGCGATGTGCCCGGCCCTCCGCCATGAACTCATCCCACGACATGAGACGCGAGTCGTCGTAGGCGTCGACCCCGCGATGCTCGAGATAGATGATCTTCTCGATGGCGGGCACGTCACTGGCCGCTAGCGCCAGCACCTTGTCGGCCTGCTCCTCGTCCTCGACGATCAGCAGTCGGGACCCGGAGTTGTTCACCAGATACTCCACCTCGGTGGTGGGGTTCGTCGGATAGAGGCCCATGCAGGCCGCTCCGGCGGCGAGGGAACCGAGGTCGGTGAACAGCCATTCCGGGCGATTGTCGGAGTGGATGGCTACGCGATCGCCGCGCTCGATCCCGTGAGCGATCAGAGCATGGGCAAAGGTCTCCGCCTGGTCCCAGAACTCGGCCCAGGTGAATTGGCGCCAGATGCCCCGGCTCTTCTCCCGGAGCGCGACGGCGTCTGGAGTCCGCGTGGCGAAGTCACGCAGCCGACTCGCCGGCGAGATCGTGCCCTGCAGGGTCGTGGTCATCCAGCACCTCCGGGGTCTGCGACGGCGTGCTCCTGGCCCAGGTAGGCCCGAACCACGTCCTGATTGGCTTGGATCTCACGGGGGGTGCCCACGGCGATGGGCCGCCCGAAATCGATGGCGAGTACGGTGTCGGCGAGGTCCATCACCATGTGCATGTCGTGATCGACGAGAAGGATGCCGATCCCCAGCTCGCGGCGAATGTCGGTGATGAACCGCGCCATGTCCTCGGTCTCTTCGAGGTTCATGCCCGCCGCCGGCTCGTCGAGGAGGAGCAGCTTCGGTGCCATGGCGAGAGCGCGTCCCAACTCGACGCGCTTCTGGATGCCGTAGGGCAGCATCGCCACGAACGACTTGCGGTGCTGCTGGATGTCGAGGAACTCGATGATGCCCTCGACCACCTCGCGATTGCGAGCCTCCTCGCGCGCCGCCCGCCCGACGCGGATCATGGCCGCCGGGGTGCCGTAGTGGAGATGCTGATGTCGGCCGAGCATGAGATTGTCGAGGACCGTCAGCTGCGGGAACAGCTCGATGTTCTGGAACGTGCGCGCCACACCGAGATCGGCAACCCGGTCCGGTCGCATCCCGACGATGTCACGCCCCTCGAAACGGATCGCGCCCCGTCCCGGGTGATAGACGCCACTGATGCAGTTGAAGATCGAAGTCTTGCCGGCGCCATTGGGTCCGATCACGGCGAACACTTCGCCGCGGCGCACGGTCAGGGTCACACCGTCGATCGCCTTCACCCCCGCAAACGAGAGGTGAACGTCTTCGATCTCGAGCAGCGGCGAACCATCGGCCACCGCCGCAGGCAGGATCTCGTGGAGCAGGCGAGCTCTCATGACAGCCACCGTTTCTTGCGCCGATAGTGCTTGACCTCGGCGAACGACTTCGACCCCTCCGAGGAGAGCCCGAGGTAGAACTCGCGGACGTCTTCGTCCTCGAGGAGCTCCCGCGCCGGCTTGTCCATGACGATCTTCCCCGTCTCCATGATGTAGCCGTGGTGGGCGATGGTGAGGGCCATCGTGGCGTTCTGCTCGACGAGCAGCACCCCGGTGCCCTGGCGATTGATCTCCACGATGATGTCGCGAATCTGCTGCACGAGGAGGGGTGCCAGCCCGAGGCTCGGCTCGTCGAGCAGCAGGAAGCGAGGGTTCGACATCAGCGCCCTCCCGATGGCGAGCATCTGCTGCTGACCACCACTGAGGTAGCCGGCGGTGAATCGGGGACGCTCTTTGAGTTGGGGGAACAACTCGTACACCCTCGCCAGATTGGTGTCGAGCGTCTTGCGAGCGGTGTGTCCCCCGAGACGGAGGTTCTCCTCGACGGTGAGCTCGGCGAGGATGCGACGACCCTCGAGCGCCTGGCCGATGCCCAACTTCACGACCTTGGCCGGAGGAAGGTGGTCGATGCGCTTGCCGTCGAGGGTGATCTGGCCCTTGGTGAGGTCACCGCGGTGCACATCGAGGAGCCCGCTGATCGCCCGCAAGGTCGTCGACTTGCCCGCGCCATTGGCACCGAGCAGCGCCACGATCTTGCCGTCGGGGACCTCGAGCGAGATCCCGCGCAACACCAGGATCACGTCGGAATAGACGACCTCGACGTTGTTGAGGGCCAGCATTGCCTGGGGAGGCTACACAGCGCGGGCCGAGGCCGCCCAGGGGAACGATGCCAGCTGCCAGATGCCAGATGCCAGATACCAGACAGAGGGCATGGGTGCCGGGTACCGGATACCGGACGGAGCCACCGGCGACGTCAACGCGAATTGCGAATTGCGAATTGCGTTTCGGGCAGCGGGTAACGGGTAACGGGCAACGGGCGCATTGCGCATTGCGCATTGCGCATTGCGCCCCGGCGCTCAGCCGCCCTCAACCCATTCCGCTCCGCCGTCCCATGTCTCCTTCTTCCAGATGGGGGCGGTGGCTTTGAGTTCGCCGATGACGAGACGGGCGGCGGCAAACGCCTCGGGACGATGGCCCGACGAGACCGCAACACCGACCGAGACCTCCCCCACCACGAGCAGGCCCACACGGTGCGCCACCGCCACGGCCACCACCGAGTGGCGCCGTCGGGCGTCGGCGACGACCCCGGCGATGCGCTGTTCGACGACCTCGTGGTAGGCCTCGTACTCGAGCGAGGTGACCCCGGTCCGTCCGGGTGCGTGGTCCCGGACCGTGCCGAGGAAGAGAACGACAGCCCCGGCTGATGGGTCGGCGACGGCGGCGATCAAGGCCGCGGGATCGATGGGCGCCTCCGACACGGACACGCGATCCCTGCCGGGTACCGGCGGTACAGCCATACAATCCTCCCATGACCGACACTACCGGGGAACGCCCTGATCGATTGGTCGATTGGGGCGACAACCTGGAGGAGCGCCCCGGCCCGATCATGACCTTTCCCGTCGAGCCGGCCCGGGTCATCCATGTGACGACACCCCGGCCCCGCTGGCCGATGATCGTCGGGATGGTGCTCGCGGGACTCATCGGCGCAGCCACCGCCTCCACGATCCTGGTGCTGGCCGACGAGGACCCTGCCCCCACCACCGTCGCCGCCACCACGACGACAAGGGTCTCGAGCACCACCGACGCAGAAACATCGACTGCGGTGCCATCGACGGCGACCGAGGTCGCCGCCCTGGTGATCCCCTCCATCGTGACCGTCGAAGTCAGCAGCACCGCGTCGGACGAGTTCGTGGCCGACGCCTCAGGATCCGGGGTGGTTCTCGCCTCGTCGGGAACCATCGTCACCAACCAGCACGTGGTCGATGGTGCGGCGGCCATCCGCGTGGTGTTTGCCGACGGGCGGACCTACACCGCCACGTTGCTCGGTGAGGACGCCCTCACCGATCTCGCGGTCATCGACATCCAGACCGAGGGCCTCATCCCGATCGCGATCGGATCGTCCCGCTCCATGTCCATCGGCGACACCGCCATCGCCATCGGTAGCCCCCTCGGTCTCGAGGGTGGGCCGTCGGTGACGGTCGGGGTGCTGTCGGCCTTCGACCGCCGAGTCGACACCGGCGAGGAGACCGAACTCTTCGGGATGCTGCAGACCGACGCCCCCATCACCCGGGGTTCGAGTGGTGGTGCCCTCGTCGATGCCCAGGGCCGCCTGATCGGCATCACCAGTGCGATCGGGGTCAGCGACGTCGGTGCGGAAGGCCTGGGGTTCGCCATACCGGTGGAGATGGTGCAACGGATCACGGCCGATCTGATCGCCACCGGGGTCTCGCCGCACCCGTTCCTCGGGATCTCGGGCTCCACGCACTTCGAGACGCAGGCGGATGGAGCCCTTGCGCCCGCGGGCGTCGAGGTGGCCGAGGTCATCGCCGACACTGCGGCGGCTCTCGGTGGGCTGGCCGTCGGCGACATCATCACCACCTTCGACGGCGAGGCGGTGGTGACGATGGACCGGCTCGTGGTCGAACTCCGCTACTTCCACGTCGGTGACACCATCGACCTCGGCATCACCCGCAACGGGACCCCGATGGAGCTCGCGGTCACCCTCCTGGAGCGCCCCGAGGACGTATGACCGACAATCTCTTCGACCGACTCGCCGACCTGTTCCGGTCGCCGGGGCCGGTCAACTGGCGACTGGCGCGTGAGATCGCGGAGAGCGCTGCAGGGACCCTCGAGCCGATCGACCCGTGGCTGGAGGAGGAGTATCGCGACCTCGTTGCGACGGCCGCCCGCCACATCGACTCCGCTTCTCCGCTCGATCCGATGTCACTGCCGGGGCCCGATCGCATCCTCGATCGGCGGTCGTGGGCCGGCGCTTCGACCGAGGGTTTGGCCTACCTCGCCGAGCCACTCGCCGGCAAGCTCGTCGGCCCCGACCCCCTGCCCGACATGCTGCGCGCCCTCGGGCCGGCGCTCATCGGCCTGCAGATGGGCGGCATGGTTGGAGCGATGAGCCACCGCGTCCTGGGTGGATTCGACATCGGCCTGCCCGGCGCCCAGGACGAGGCGCCCGCGTATGTCGTGCCGAACATCGAGCAGTTCTCCACCGACCACACCCTCGATGCGCGGCAGGTCCGGCTCTGGGTGGCGATGCACGAGACCACCTACGTCGCCGCTCTGACTCGTCCGTGGGTTCGGGAGCATGCGGTCATGCGGATGGATGCCTTCGTCGGGTCGCTCGAGGTCGATGACGAGGGACTGGCCGAGCGCATGCAGACCCTGCAAGACCCCGACGCGCTGCAGAGGATGGTGGAAGGCGGCGAAGGGATGCCCTCGCTGCTTTCTGCCAAGGGCGGTGAGGGCGAACTCGCCGAGGTGCGCACGCTCATGTCGATCATCGAGGGCTACGCGGACTTCCTCATCGACCGCACGATCGGCACTCTGCTCCCCGCAGCTCCGGCGATAGCGGAAGCGATCGATCGCCGCCGCGCCGAGCCCTCGCCCGGCGAACGCATGCTCGCTCAGATGGTCGGCCTCGACCTGCACCATGCCCGATACCGCCTGGGCGCCACCTTCTGCTTCGAGGTGGCCCGTCGGTGGGGGGACGAGGCCATCCACCACCTCTGGGAGAGCCCCGAGACCCTGCCCCGAGCCGGAGACCTGGAGGATCCGGTGGCGTGGGCGGCGCGAGCGCTCTTGTAGCGCGGTTACCCGTTACCCGTTACCGGTTACCCGACGCCAGAACCGCTTCACGATGTGGACGGGCAACGGGGAACGGGCAACGGGCAACGAAGCCGGACGGCATCAGGCCGCGCGCGTACCGCTGGCTGCTGCCGGCAACTCCAACGTGAATCGCGTCTCGGCGCCGACGCGATCGTGGCGCAGATCGCCACCCATGCGCCGGGCGAGCTGGCGGGAGACGGCGAGCCCGAGGCCGATGGCCCCGGGTTGGCTCTCACCGACTCCCGTGGTGAAGAACGGCTCGAACATCTGCGCTTCCACCAGCGGACCGATCGGGTCACCGCGATCGGCAACGACGATCGACACCGTCTCATCGCGCACCTCGGCGTGCACCGATACGGGCGGGCGCCCGTATCGGTAGGCGTTTCCTATCAGGTTGCGCAGGATCTGGCGCACCCTCGCGCCATCGCCCACCGCGTTCAGTTCCAGGGGGAGCCGGAGCAACACGTAGGGATTACCCAAGGACCGGATCGCCGAGCGCACCGCTCCCACGACATCGACGGCCTCGGCGTGGACGAGCAACTCGCGGTTGTCGAGCCGGGCCGCGGTGAGGAGATCGTCGACGATGGTGGCGACCTCGTGTGCCTGCTCGGAAGCCACCGAGAGCATGTCCCCCGTCTGCTCGATCGGGCCAGATGCGAGGAGATCGAGGTAGCCGACCACGGCGGTGAGGGGCGTGCGCAATTCGTGGCTCACCGCAGCAATGAGATCCGACTTCGACTTCACCAGCGCCTGGAGGCGTTCGACGTGCTCGATCTGCTGGGT